>JAJPIN010000254.1 GCA_021324715.1 Nitrososphaeria archaeon | reverse complement strand
TAACAGAAAAGCCTCTCCAAAAAACAGGTCCTTGGATTCTTCAAGCACATGAATATCACAATTATACTCATTGGCCATGGATAACAGCTATAGAACTGCTTACCAGATTTCGTTGTGGTCAAATTAACGAATGTAATATTTTACTATCAAATCTATTTAGAAATAATGGTGGCAGTAAGAACGGGAAAGATAAAATATTCTATGAGTGGGTAGACCCTAGTACCATGGCTGGAGGTGGAGCATATCCGTTTAGGACCGGAGTTTCAGCTTACAGACTGGCTGCCTTTGAAATTATTTCAAATCACACGGTTTAGTTAAAATAAAGAAAAATTAGAACTAAAAATATTTTTGCCCAAGAAAATATTTAACCTGAACAATACTATTTACTTGAGATTGCATGGTTCTAAGAGTTGGTATAATTATCTATATTCTGAGAAGGAGATTAAAAAGATAATGGACAAAGTGGTGAAGAAAACCGCAAATATGAAAGCAATTTACTTGAATAACGATCATGGAATGCTGCCTAATGGAAAATATTTACTGGAGCGCCTATTAAATTAGATAACAACGCTTACCATGGATGTTACCAAAGCAACTAAATTAAGTGAAAATAAAAGGGCATACGCCAGTATACAACAAGTTATTAAATAGTTGTTCACCAAGTCATAAATACAATGTTGAAGATAGACTAGAATGGAAAACGAAGAAATCGAAAGAATTAAGAGATTTCTAAACGCAAATGGATACCTTATTAGGAAAAGCGATATTGCTTGGATATTTAATAAAATCGCAGAGGAGTTGGACAGGAGAGAGGAAGATAATCGTATTGTGAGGAGAGAGCTATTGTGCGAGGTGATAACTACAATGAAGGAAATAAAAATTATTACAGAACTCCCAGGGGTTTCTGAGGAGCGAGTAAAAATCAATCCATGTGGTAGACAACTAGAGATAATTGCTGAAAATGAAAAAAGAAAATACTATGAACTCATAAATTTGCCCGAACAGGCAGATACTCATAAATTCAAATCCACTTTTTTAAACGGTTTCCTTGAAGTAACATTGAAGAAGAATCAAAAAAAGAAGAAAAGAGTAGATTCTCGGATTAACAGATGCAAGCCTATGATCTATTAATGGTAGAGTTGTTGCACAATATTTGGTTATTTGGACTAAAATAAATCATAGTTTTTGTAGTTCTAGAATGTCTTTATACTTTAGTGTGTTACCAATAATGTGAAAAAACTGTCATGCCGAGATTGTGGTTTCGATTGCGACTACATGATAAAAGGAGATACGCGAGAAGCGATATTTGAATTTGGAAAAAATCATGTAATTATTAAGCATGGACCGAAAAAAGAAGATTTTACACCGCGCTTTAATGAAAAACTTAAGCTGTTGATAAAGGATAACTAGCGCAGATATTAACAAATGAACTTTTTAAATATCATTTTGGAGCATGAAAGACAATATACGGTTGAACTAAAACCAATTTTCCGAAATACCAATAAATAAAATTAGTGCATCGCTGATTGACTAGATTTCCAAATCAAGTAATGCACCTTTTTGGGAGATCTCAGTATTGGTAGTTAGCGGATATCTCATTTTTTTGATAGGAATACTTGCTACCTTTTTCAGTTTATGGAGCACAGTTCCACAAATTAGGAAGTCGCTTAGAACCAAGAAAACAGATGACGTATCAAAATGGCTTATCATGTGTCTTATAGGGGGACTTTCTCTATGGGTACTTTACGGAATCCTAAAGACTGATATTATAATTATCGTCGCAAATGCCATAGGTGTCTCACTAAACTCATACCTATTATTTCTAAAATGGAAATTTACTAAAAATGATAAACGCACCCATGCATGAATAGTATTTATAGACCAATAAAAGTATACCAGCTGCATAGTAATCTATGGGACTAGAAGTAGTCGGGTGCAGGATAAGATTGAATTATTTAACCATTAGCAAAAATGAGTATATTCTATTCCTATAATTATGAAAATAATTTACTTGGCCTTTTATGCATTCATATTTCTTAGATTGTACATTGATCTATGTATAATAATTGTTACGAGAATGGGCTGCTATACTTCTGACGTAGCCTTTTTTTGCCCCTTTGAACTTAGTGATAATATTAACTTTTTATGCAAATAACACAAAATTATAGACAGGATAGTGGGCGCTTGGTTTTTGTGGAGCTCACATAGCTGTTATAATCTTTGTTGCAGACAATATCATAGATGGTCGCAAGAAGCTCCTGGCAGGGAAGTATATCATTTGGACTTGTAAATATTCCAGTCAAGCTATATACTTCAACAAATGCAAAAGAGTATGTTTTTAATCAGTTGTGTCAAAATGGACACAGGATAAGATACAAAAAGTGGTGCCCAGAAGAAGAAAGGGAAGTCCCCTACTCTGAGATTAAAAAAGGTTATGAAGTGACCAAAGACAATTACATTGTATTTGAAAAAGAAGATCTTCAAAAAATAAAGTTAAAGACTACACATACAATTGATATCAAGGAATTTATTGAATACGATGAACTAGATCCTATTTTCATAGATGACAGTTATTACGTTGCAGTCGATTCCAAAAAAGGGAACGAAAAGGCGTATGCATTATTAGTAAAAATATTAAAGGAAAATAAATTGGTCGCTATTGGCAAAGTTATTCTTAAGGACAAGGAAAGCCTTATTGCGTTAAGACCATATCAGAGAGGCCTGGTCATGCATGTTCTAAATTACTTGGATGAAATAAAACCAATTGATGAGATCCCAGAAATGGAAAATTCAAAATCAAAACTTGATCCCCAAGAGATCTCACTCGGTAAAATACTTGTTCAAAAATATCGAAATAAGGAATTTGACATTAGTCAGTACTCTGACACGTATGTCCAAGAACTAAAAAAATTGATAGATGCAAAAATGAAAGGAAAGACTTTCGTGTCAATTGCCCCAAAAGAAAAAGGACCGACTAAAGATCTTCTTGAGGCACTGAAGGCCAGTATCGAAACTAAAAAGAAATAATCGTCTTCTCAAGTAAGTAAGAATACGAATAATAATTAATTCAAAAAAATTCAAGAATCTAAAGTAATTGAGTTTTTTAATTGAATTGTTTTACAATCTTCTAGGGTCAGTAAAGATTATCTTTAAAGTAAACGAATCTTATCCACTTTTTCCCACAAATCCTCTAGGCGGCCACACAACCCCGCGTTTTGCAGCCTTTATACAATATGTTACCCATGATGATGGTATGTATAATAGGCATTCTTGCAGAGGGTGCGGAGGATATTTAACACCAGCGTCCTCATGTATTATCTGCAGGGAATTTGTTTCGTGGAACTGCGATAAATGCGATTCTATGGAGTATGTATTCCATTCCATAAATTATTGTAGACCAGGTTACTTTTGACCTCATTAATTAGTAAGT
>JAJPIN010000070.1 GCA_021324715.1 Nitrososphaeria archaeon | reverse complement strand
ACGATGCAAATATGCGTCAATTAAGTCGCGGAATTTTTCATAAAATGAATGTAACTAATCCGCGAGTTCGTTATACAGCTGCAGAATATTTAGATGCAATGTCGAAAGAATTGTTGGAATCTAATCTGAGTACAATATTTTCGACACTTCGAAATACGGAGCAATATTGGCGTAAGCCGAGAAGTGATTTAAATTGTATGACGCAGCATTATGGGCCTGCGACATGGTTTTTAACACTAAGTCCGAGTGAATGGTTATGGGAAGATTTAGGTGAATATATTCGTGAAGTAAATGGATGGCACGACACTTCGTTAAGCGTTAGCGTACTTGTTGCTAAAGATCCTGTATCAACATCGAGATTTCTCGATAATAAATTTCGGGCAATGCTTGATTTTATTAGTTCCAAAGATCATCCTATTGGAGAAGTAACGCATTATTTCTGGCGTCGAGAATACCAAGGTAGAGGTATACAACATTTTCACTTATTAATTTGGATTAAAAATGCACCGATTTTCGGTGAATCTACTATTGAAGAAGTCTCCAAATTTATTTTACAACATATAAGCTGCAAAATGCCGGATCAAAGTATTTCGCCATTATTGTACAGGCGTGTTAATACGCATCAGCGACATATACATAACGATTATTGTCTTCGATCTAAAAAAGTAGGACGTAAAGTTATACGTCGGTGTCGTTTTGGATTTCCTCGTCCCGTTACTGAAACTTTGAATATGAGAGATGTGGCAACTTCGATAGCCGGTAGAAAACAATTGAAACATAAAAGTAGATTTTATGATCTTCCTCGAACGGATAATGAAGTTAATATAAATGATTATAATCCTGTCCTTCTTACTGCGTGGGAAGGTAATATGGATATACAATTTATTGGTGAAAAATCATCGCTGCTTACCTGGTACGTTACTAAATATCTGAATAAAGCGGGAAAAAGTGAGTTGTCTGAGACTATCCTTGATAGTAAGAATAATATAAAGAAATCATTAGCGAGTATTCTTTGGAATATTGCTCTGCGATTTACGAATAATAGAGAATGTGGAGCTCTCGAAGCTGCTGATACATTGTTAGGTATTCCTTTATACGGAACTGATCGAAATACAACTATTAGATGGTTAGATGTTAATCAGATACGATATCGAAAATTAAAAAGCCGCAAAGAAATTGAAGCCCTTGATGCTGAATCTACTGATATATTTTATCCATCTTTGATAGATAATCATTATCCACATAGACCAAACGAACTAGAAAATATGTCTCTTTATGAATTTGCACAGTGGTACGATATCTCGAAGATAAAACCGCAAAATGAGGATATTGAATATTATAAAATAAGTAATGGTTACTATCTTAAACGGCGACAACGTGGATATCTTATTAATCATTATAGATGTGATGTTAATACACAGCCGGAAAATTATTTCTTTGCATTGTTGCTTATGTTTAAACCATGGCGAAAATTAGAGGATCTTAGAAACGAATGCGATACTTATGCTGAATCTTTTCACAAGGTAAAACTGCATCTTGTAGAAGCATTGCAATATCATGAAAGATTAGAAGAATTGCAAAAAGCATTTGAAACTGCGAGACAATTAGTTCAGCAATGTCTAGATGACGACTTACAAAAACAGCAGTCTCAGGATGATCCTGAAAATCCGATAGGTGTTCAAAATATAGAAGCTGGTGAAGCAATGCAAGATTTTAAAGATCTTGGTGATAAAGTAATTCGAGAAATTGATGTATCTGAAATGATAGCAAAATTAAATACGGATCAAAAACGAGTATTCGATAAAGTTATCAATACTGTAGAGTTGGATAAATCAATATTACGATTATATGTTAGCGGAGAAGGTGGTACTGGAAAAAGTTTCTTAATCAAGACTATTAAATGCTGGATAAAACAAAATCTCAACAAAGATACTGCTGTAGCAGCACCTACTGGTATAGCAGCATCTAATATAGATGGTTTGACAGTGCATAGATTGCTTCAATTACCCGTTGAACATGGTCATACTCTTAAGTATAAACAACTATCTGATCATGTATTGAAAGTTTTACGAGCAGATCTTAAAGATGTTATTCTTTTTGTAATTGATGAAGTGTCAATGATATCTAATTTGACTTTAATGTATATACATCTTCGATTGTCTGAAATATTTGACACTAGTGATTGCGATGATGGTTGGTTTGGTCGAAAGCACATTCTTTTATTCGGAGACTTGCTTCAATTACCTCCTGTACACGAAGATCCTATTTTTGTACGCTTATTAGATGAAAAAGTTGCTAAATATCTTGGTTCTTTAAGTGCTGTTAATTTATGGACTACATTATTTGACTACGATGAATTGACAATCAATATGCGCCAACAAGGAGATGACTCTTATCGTGATTTATTGTCGAGAATTCGTATTGGTTTATTAACAAAATCTGATGGTAAGATTCTCGAAAGTAAAAAAATATCTTTCAAAGGTGATTCTTTCGAATCTAGATTAAATGAGTTATGTAATT
>JAJPIN010000267.1 GCA_021324715.1 Nitrososphaeria archaeon | reverse complement strand
ATAAGGAGACTAAATGGTATCCGGTTATCATTTGAAGATAACGCCGCAGTCCTTGTTACACCAGAAGGGGAGATAAAGGGAAGTGACATAAAAGGACCGGTTGCTGCTGAGGCTGCAGAAAAGTGGCCCAGAATCGCAAATTTGGCATCAATGATAATATGAGGTAATAATGATGCTCTACAAACTTATTTCTAAACATAAAAGAGAAAAACTATTGGGAGCTAGCCTATCAGAGAACTTGAGAGAGCAACACAACAGGAGAAGCATAAGAATCGTTAAAGGTGATACGGTTAGAATATTAAGAGGTGAATATGCCGGAATAGAAGGGAAAGTTGAGAAAGTGAATACAGTAAGATCTACACTATCGATTGAGGGGGTTCAGAGAGAAAAAATACGTGGGGGCAAAGTCAAGGTGCAGATACATGCTTCAAATGTTCAGATTATTTCATTAAATACAGATGATGAATATCGAATGAAAGGGACTCGAAAGAAAAAAGAGAAAAACCCAAAATCAGCAAATCAAAAGAAAATGAAAAAATCTACTGTTAAAAAAGAAATCGTTCAGGAGAAAGAAAAGTAGTCATGGCTAAAAAAGGTGGAGATAAGACACTAAAAAGACAACTTGCGCCACGCTTCTGGCAAGTAAATAGAAAAAGTGCAAGGTTTATTCTGAATACTATGCCAGGTCAACATAATAGAAAATATTCTTATCCAATTGGAGTAGTATTACGGGATCTTTTGCATGTTTGCTCAAATACACGAGAAGTAAAAAGATCGCTAAATAAGAGATTAATAACGATAGATGGAAAGATGGTTCACCATCCAAATTTTGCTATCGGCTTGATGGATACTCTAGAAATAAAGCCATCAAACGAATTTTACAGGTTTGTACCTTCAAATGGACTTCCGCTTTTTCCAATAAAGATAAATATGTCTGAAAAAAATCTAAAATTGGGGAAAGTCAAGTCTAAAGTCGCATTAAAGAAAAACCTGTACCAATATTGTCTTCATGATGGAAGAACATTTCAAAGTAAAGAACAGTATTATGTGAATGACACTTGTTTGATTAACTTACCCGAATTTGGTATCAAAAATCATGTGCAATTAAAAGAAGGATGCAGTGTTATTGTTACCCGGGGAGAAAATGCTGGAAATATTGGTAAGGTTAAAGAAATTAAAACTGGATCGTTTTCCCTTCCTAAACGTGTATTAGTCGCTATGGGTGAAAAGACCGTAGAATTACCAGTTGATATTGTCATGGCAATTGGGGTTGATTCTTCGCTAATTCAGGTGAGCAAGTAAATGAGTAAAGTCAACGATATGAAACTGATTAGTTTGGAAAAAGTTGTAATAAATATAGGTGTAGGAAAATCTGGCGAGCCGCTAGAGAGAGCTAAAAATGCATTGGAAGAATTAACCTCCAGAAAACCCACTCAATGCGGTGCAAAGGATAACGTAAGAGATTTTGGGATTCATAAAGGTGAACCAATAGGAGCAAAAGTGACCCTTAGAAATACAGAGGCAATGGAGTTTGCCAAGAGAATAATACAAGCGAAGAATAATCAACTGAAAAAATCGTCGTTTGATACCTATGGAAATATTTCAATAGGGATCAGCGAACATATAGACATTCCCGGAGCAAAGTACAATCCTGATATTGGAATTTTTGGAATGAATGTCTGCATTTCATTATCAAGACCTGGCTATAGAATAATTAAAAAGAGCAACCCAAAAAAATTGGGAAGGAACCATAGAATTTCGAAAGATGAGGCGATAGAATATTTCAAAAATCTCGGAGCTGAAATAATTTAATGCCAAAGCCACGAGAATATGATGTCACAGGAAGAAAACAACGAGTCCATGGAAAAGGTACCCGATGGTGCAAGCGATGCGGTTGTTATTCGGGACTTATTCAAGCATATAACATCATGCTCTGCAGACAGTGTTTCAGAGAAGTAGCAATAAATTTGGGCTTTCAGAAATATGAATAGAAAAATAGGTGAATAAGATGCCAGCAATAAATATCCTGTCAAACCTTTTTACGACTTTATATAATAATGAAGCTCGAAGAAAAAAGGAATGTATAGTGAGTCCATCTTCCAGATTTTCTAGTGAGGTGCTAAGAGTAATGCAGAAACACCGATACATCGGAGAATTTGAACAGGTTGATGATTCAAGAGCTGGCAAATTCAAGATTCAACTATTGGCAAAAATAAACAAGTGTGGAATAATAACACCAAAATTTAGTGTCCGGAAGAACCAATACCTTAACTGGGAAAGACAATTTTTGCCCGCATATAATATGGGCATCCTAATAGTTTCAACCAGCAAAGGCATTATGACTCACCATGAGGCACAGGAGATGGGAATTGGAGGAGTTCTAGTTGGATATGTCTACTAATGAATATGTTTCAACATTAGAAATACCGGAAGGCATCTCTGTGACTGCAGATGATAAGACAATTGCAGTGAAGGGTAAGCTTGGAACTGTAAAAAAAGATTTTACAAAGCTTCCCGCATTTCTAACGATTGAGAAGAACATTGTAAAAATCCAACCTTATGGAAGAAGAAGGAAGGATTTCGCTATTTCTAAAACTGCAAAAAGCATTATTACAAACATGATCAAAGGGGTTCAGAATGGATACAAGTATAAGATGAAAGTGGTCTTCGCACATTTTCCCATGACTGTTAAAGTGAAAGATGGTAAAGTATATGTCGAGAATTTTTTTGGCGAGAGAAAGGCAAGAATATCAAAGATAGTTGGAGATTCTACAAAAGTGACCATCGAGGGTGATGATATTATCATTTCTGGTCCTAATCTTGAGGATGTATCTCAAACTGCAGCAAATATAGAGCTTTCAACAAGAGTTAAAAACAAGGACCAGAGAGTGTTCCTTGATGGCATATACGTTTATTCGCGAGAATAACATCTATATTTTGCCTAATAAATTTGACATGGTTTTTACCTTAAATCTTCGTGGAAGTGATGGCTAACGGTGAGAACAGTCATACTTGCCGGTGGCATGGGAAAAAGATTAAGACCATTAACGTCAGATAGACCAAAACCCATGATTGAGATTGATAACATTCCCATTATAGAGCTGCAAGTCAATTGGCTGAAAGAATTTGGAATGAAGGATGTTATAGTACTTGTAGGACATCTGAAAGAAAAGATAAAGCATCATCTTGCTGACGGTACAAAGTTTGGGGTCAACATAAGCTATATTGAAGAGAACGTTCCCTTAGGAACTGGCGGTGCCCTAAATAATGCAAAAAATCGAATACTTGAAAATGGAAAAACTGATACTGGCTTTTTTGTAATTAATGGAGACATATTGACCGATTTGGATCCATCTAAGATATCTGAAAAAGGATCAATGACGCTAGCACTAGTTCCTCTAAAAAGTTCATTTGGAATTGTAGAAACAAATGGCGACCTTGTTTCAAGGTTTGTAGAAAAACCGTTGATTCAGGACACATGGATTAATGCTGGCGTGTACTACTTCTCAAATGAAATTTTCCAATACTTGCCAAATAATGGAAACCTTGAAACTTTTACCCTGCCTATGCTAGTGAATAAACAGAAATTAAAAGCAAAAAAGTTTACAAATAATTATTGGCGTTCAATAGATTCTCACAAGGATGTTGAAGAAGCCTCAAAAGAAATACAACAGCTGTTTAAAAAATGACTAACGATATCCATCACATAGGATATAATCCAAGTAGTCTATTTAAGGCCCTGGACATTTTAAAAATAGCCAGAGGACTGGATACGATAGACCAAGTAGATTCTATATGGATTCCTGAATCTTGGGGTCGTGAGGCTTTTGTTATGATCGGTGCCGTAGCTGTATTAACGAAAAGGATCAAACTAGGTACTTCAATTGTCAGTATGTTCTCAAGAACTCCTGCGACCCTATCAATGGCAGCTTGCACTTTGGACAATATTTCATCAAATCGTACAATAATAGGTATTGGAGCAAGCACTCCCATTCTTGCTGAAAATTGGCACGGAATTAAATTTGAACACCCATTAAAACGTATGAAAGAATACATACAGTGTTTCAACGTTATTTGTAGTGGGGAAACTATCGACTTTAATGGAAAATTTTTCAAATTAAAAAACATCAAGATAATGCACGGATCGTCAAGGAAAAAAATCCCTGTTTTTCTTGGAGCAGTGAATCCAGGAATGATAAGACTTGCAACGGATCTAGCGGACGGGATAATATTGTATCTTCGTCCTCTCGACGAGCTAAAAAAAACCCTGAAACTCATCGGATCAATAACATCGAGAAAATCGAAAAGTTTTGAGACATGTACTGTCTTTATTACCGCAGTATCAAATAAACATCCAAATTTAGCTCGTCTAAGAGCTGCAAAAACACTTGCTTTTTATGTTGCAGTGGGAAAATATTACAGCAAATTTTTGGCTTCTCATGGTTTCGAAAGTGAGGTAAGAGAAATAACCGTAGAATATCAGAAACATGGCGCCCAGAATATAAGTAAGTTCGTAACTGATGCAATGCTTGATTCGTTAACAGTCTATGGTACGGTTGATGAATGTATCAAATCATTGAAACGATTTACTTCAAGCGGAATATCACTTCCGATTTTACAAGTAAATCCTGTTAATGATAATGAACAATCAATTAAGGATTCTCTTCTTTTGGTAGAAAATGTCTAAAATTGCAATCATTGATCAATCGACTTCAAAATTTACTAAGGATACTTCTCTATCTTTTCAAGACTTGGCATGCGATCCATGCAGTAAAATCCTGAAAAAATGCAGAGATAAGTCGTTGCAGATTGATGCAGTCATATTATCGACAACTTCTGACATTCAGTATGGTTCATCAATTATATCAGAATACTTGGGAATAAAGCCAAAAATATCTCAAAGATTAGACAACCTTTGTAGTTCCGGCACAAATGCTATTGTTTCTGCTTATTCATTGATTAAATCTGACCTGTGTAAAACCGCATTGGTAGTTGGTGCTGATATTAGAGAAACTAAAGGATCTCGATTATTATGGGATATTTCCAGGGGAAGTTTTACTTTGCCTGTATATTGGGCAGCAATATTTGCAAAAGCTCACATGCGCAAATATGGTACAACTGAGGAGCAGATGGCATTGGTTGCTGTAAAGAACAGAGAAAATGCTTATCACAATCATAATGCCGTATTCAGGAATAAAATATCAATTAGTGATGTAATGAACTCCAAAAAATATGTAGAGCCAATAAAGATGCTTGATTGTTCGTATATCTGCAATGGCGCATCTGCAATATTACTTACTAATGAAGAGGAGGCCAAAAAGTATACAGATCGACCTGTATGGATTGAAGGCATAGGAAGTTCTACAGAAGGTGCTAGTTTTAGTAACGTTAGTTCTGACCTATCATGCATTAGGTCTACGGTAATGGCTTCTAAAATGGCATTTTCTATGACTGAAATTGGACCAGCACAGATAGATGTTGCGGAACTTCACGATGCATTCACCATAATGGAAATTCTCGCCTATGAAGATTTGGGTCTTTGTCAAAAAGGAAAGGGAGGCAGGTTTGTTTCAGAAAATAGCTTGGTAACTAATCCTCGTGGAGGATTGATTGGCGCAGGTCATCCGTTAGGAGCTACTGGTGTGGCTCAAACAGTGGAAATTTGTGAGCAGCTAAATGGGTTGGCCGGGAAAAGACAGGTCAAAGATTGCAAGACAGGGTTGGTACATAACATGTCTGCAGCAGGTTCTTCATCCCTGGTTCTAATATTGACTTAAAGACTTATGGACATAATTATTGCTTTTTAATTATAATTAGGTCAACACGTCTAAAGGATCACTTAATTAATTAGTCTTCATTTTAATCATATCGTGACGTTTTAAATTAAATGAAGGAATTCTATGATTTTCTAAATATGGGTGAATTTAGAATCCCTATTTGCGACAATTGTGGGGCTAAAATATGGCCACCCACAAATTTTTGCAATTATTGCTATTCAAAAAAAATCAGAATGTCCAAATTAGATACAAAGGGTCAAATAATTGAAAATACGCAGTCATATATTGGCAAGAGGAACAATCTTGGATTGGTAGAAATATCAGGCATTAGAGTTATTGGCATTTTGGATGACGGAGCAATGAATTCCGGATCCTCAGTTAAATTGTCCAAGTGTGGAGTTGATACGGATAACTCACCTTTTTTTGAATTCTCATCCGCATAAACTGTGTACTGAAGGATTTAATTAATCAGTTATTCTTCATAGATACAGATGTCATACGATAGATTTGTAGATAATAGACTACTAACAAGTAGAGACGTATTAAATAGGAAAGAGATTAAGATGAAACTCCTTGATTACGACGAATCTGCAAGGGATTTTTCTCAAAGGTTTGGTAGCAGGATTCTAGTGACTAAGGTTTTATTGACAATAAGGCAAATCGACACGGAAGAAATCGAAGAAAAAGAATTAGATGTCGAGGAATTAGAGAAAAGAATTAGGAAAGAGAGATTATGGTCTTCATCAAACAGATGGGTGTCAAAAAGTGAATTAAAAAACGGGTATATTGTGGCTTCCAGGCATGTTGATCTATTGGCGGACGCAATAGCGCTAGACATTATACAATTTTAGAAATATTATTTTGAAGTTCAATGACTTGCATAAATGATAATCCATAGATCAATAAATTACAATGTTGCACAATTCGAGTTCTGAAATATTTTGAAATTCATCTGAATCTATATTGGTGACATCAATCAAAGCATTTATGGATATTAAACATACCAATAATATAATGAGCTTTAAAGCGCCGCTGATCAGACTTGAACTGATGGCCCACTGGTTAACAGCCAGTTAAGCTCCAAAGCAATCAAACTTTGAATTTGCTCTACCATGCTGAGCTACAGCGGCGCATGTTTAACACAAATTATTGCTTAAATTAAATGTTATGCCAAAACTAGACTTTTAATCACATGTTTCTAAATTCGAATTTTGCAATATCGAAGGCAACAATTTTAAACTATCTTTTTCTTGTAAAGAATATCTTTACAACACCCAATGCGATTAGCAATATCCCTAACCCAATCGTTCCATATATTGTTGAACTACCTGTTGAGCCCTCTTTCGTAACTAAGCCGATCATCCCTGCAATAATTATTCCCCCATTAACAAGAAGAAGGAACACTACCAACGTAGATTTTTCTCTTAGAGAAATTGCAAAAGCCACTATCGATAAAATTACAGCCCCACCACCCAATACTCCTCCCCTAACGGCCGGGGTCAAGTGGAGAAAACTACTTTTTTCATTATGAGATGCGTCTTGGGAAACTATTACATCCACCCCATAAATGATTAATAAGGCAAGAGAGATAAACAACAAGATTATAGATATTTTTGTTTTCATTAGAAAAAGGATGTAAGTAGATTATTAATAAACTTATTTTGATGTAAGTTCCTTGAGCTATTTGATGTGAATTATTTAGGTCAAAAAATGAATTTTGTAATGACTGTCTACTTACACCTTGATCTAAAACTGTAGTCTATTAATCAAGACATTGTGAGGCTAATCTACAAATAATACTATATTAATGCTATTTCTATTGAGTAGTAATAACCTCGATAAAAAATACGTCTGGCATCCATACACTCAGATGAAACTCTGGAATAACTTGGACAATATCGTAATAGAATCTGGTAGCCGGTTTAGTCTTGTTGATTCTAAGAAACGAAGGTACGTCGATGGTATTAGTAACATGTGGTGTAATGTTTGGGGACATGATCGAATAGAAATAATTGACGCAATGAAGAAACAGCTTGATATTCTCCCACATTCGTCACTATTCGGCCTTGTGAATAAACCCTCCATAAAATTGGCCAAGCGTCTTACATCAATGGCTAAAGGAATGAGGAAGGTATTTTATACTGACAATGGTTCGACGGCCATTGAAGCTGCATTAAAAATTGCGACTCAGTACTGGGTTAACAAGGGAAGATTACAGAAAAAAAAACTCATTTGTTTGAGAAATGGTTATCATGGAGATACAATAGGTTGCATGTCGGTAGGCTACGTTGATGGTTACTTTTCTCCATATAAATCACTTCTTCTAAAAACAATAAAAGTAGATTGTCCTACGATAAGACACGAAAGGTTTGGACGACAAGACTTTGAACAACATATTGATAAAATTGAGAACATTCTAAAACGATCCTCCCCAAAAATATCAGGCTTTATCATGGAAAGTGGAGCTCAGGTTGCAGGTGGAGTTAACATTTATCCTAACAATTTTCAAAGGGAGATCAGCGAATTATGCAAAAAATATGATATTCTTTTGATACTTGATGAGATTGCTACCGGTTTTGGCAGACTTGGCAATATGATAGAGTATAAGTCACAACGTTCCGAACCAGACATAGTCTGTTTTGCAAAGGCCCTTACTGGTGGATATTTTCCATTAGCAGTAACACTAACCACAACAGATATTTTCAATGAATTTCTTGGAGATTATTGGGCTAAAAGGCAATTATTTCATGGTCATACTTTCACTGGTCATCCTGTGGGATGCACAGCTGCCTTAACAAATTTAGAGCTTTATGAAAAGCTAAATCTTATTAAACAAATAAGAGACAATTCATTTCTTCTCAAACGTCTTGTGAAAAAATTTTCTGAACTAGATATCTGCTATGACATCAGACAGAAAGGAATGCTCTGTGGAATTGAATTAAGAAAAGGTAATAACCCAATTAAGATGATAGACAAAGTCCCGATTGGACAGTACATTGCCAGAGAGTCCTTAAAAAAAGGAATATACCTTAGGACTCTTGGGCACATAATTACAATAATACCACCACTGGCGATAGATCAAGAAGATCTAACAAGAATAGTTGATACGGAGTACGAAATTGTAGCTAAAATACAACATAAGAAATGACGGTATTTGTTGTTTGGTGTAGTTGTCTAAATAGTACGGATCTGGTTATAAAGAGTAGCTTTAGATATACCGAGATTTTTGGCAATCGTTTTCCTTGGTATGTTTTGAGATAACATTTTGATCAGTGTGCTTTTATCTAGACTTTTTTTTGGACGGCCAATACTTTTGCCAGAAATTTTCGCCCTAACCATTCCATCCTTGGTCCTTTGAATCAACATATCTCTTTCTCTTTCTGCTACCCATGTCAATATACCTAACATCAATTTCCTAACACTAGCTTCAGTGGTTTGTAGAAATACCTCTTTAGGTGAGCAAGATATAAGTGGTGAATATTCTTCAATGGATTTAATTGCATCAAGTGTTTCCCAAAAAGTTCTTCCTACTCTCGATAATTCGTAGACAATAACTGAATCAATCTTGTCGTTTCGAACCAAATCTAGCATTTCTCTAAATGCAGGTCTATTAATCGCTGGTACCTTGCCACTTGTCGCTGAATCTTCAAAAAAATCTAGAATTTCATAGTCATTATCATTTGCCCACTTTGCAATCGCTAACTTTTGATTCAAAACCGTCTGCTCACCAGTGCTAACTCGCACATATCCAAAGGAGTATTTCATTACTTGTTTTTTCATGAAAAGATGATAATCATTTAGGTCAAAAAAAAATACTTAAAGTTGAAAAAAGGTATCACATTTATTGGACAGAATACGAGTAAAAAAATGATCCTCTTTTTCGAAGGTTCAAAAATGGGTCCTTTTTTAGACATTCCCGTTAGTGAAATCAAATGACGATTTTCGCATTTGTTTCCATTATAATAAGGCTTAAGCATCTAACAGGATTTTCGGGTTTTAAACATTCTAGGAGCATTAAACGTGAAAAAACATTAAACTCTGCTATATTATATCAATAATCATAGCATCCAGGCTGCCAGACTTGATTTATTTTTTATCGGAGTACTTTACAAACATACTCTAAAATGTCCTACTTTATTACAAAATGGAGGAGCTCAAGACCGGCCATACAGATTTTATATATTGTAGAACGATAGATTAGATTAGATT
>JAJPIN010000040.1 GCA_021324715.1 Nitrososphaeria archaeon | reverse complement strand
TCTTCCTTGAGTTTGCTGAGACTTTTCCTTGAATCTATGGAAATCTTATGTGGTTCAAAGAGACTGGTATATCGTATATCCAGTTTTTTCTCCTCTGCTATTCCATTTATCTCTTTAATAATTTCACCCCAGAATCTACCAATATTGTGATTCACTTTCTCTTTTGCTCCAATGGGTTTGGCAGTCAAAGGGGTCATATCTGCTTGGTCCCATTTAGAAGGAGGGTTCTATGATACGTTACCAGTAAAGTGGAGTTATCATAATTTCAATTTGCTGAAAAATTCAATAATATGATTTTTTTCTGATTATTATAGAAATCCGAGGATTGTGAATCATTTTTGACCCTAAAAAGAGGTTCAATAGAGTTTTGATTTTACTAAAACAGGATAAGCCAATACTTATGTCCGGATTCGGGATTCGGACAGTCCATGTATTCGGGTCCTGTTAAATTTTATTGTTTTTCCCTCTTTTAACATCGTAAAGTATCTAAAGACGAACAGCATATGAATTCAAGTAGCCAATTGATTATCAAGTGTTCAGATTGTAATTGCAAATTTAATGAATGTAAGATTAGCTTGTCTGCCAAAGACTGTCCTAATTGCAGTTTGCAAGAATGTTGCTGTTGGGTCACTATTAATGAAAATTGAAAATTAATTTCTCAGAACTGAATTTAATTTTGTTCAACTACGACTAATAGAGGTCAATTTTTTTAGTTTAACTGGCTCGGTTCAAGCCATTTCGGAAGATACATGTCCTGTATATATCCTATATCTACAAGTTTTAAAGAGGTTCGGAATGTACTACGACTCGTGAAGCTCCGGTCTCTTTTATTATATTTTCCTGAACATCTGTGGAGATCTTATGTGCCTCCTCTATCGAAGTAACCTCTTGCCCTTCTGTGGCCTTAATGATTATCGTAAGTGTTATGTGTTGCTCATTATTAACTTCAATAATTCCAATGTCTTTACAATCTATTACCCCATTTATCTGCATACATAAATTACGAATCTTCTCTATATATGATCCGCTTGCTTTTTTCTCTACTCCAATTACATCTTCATCTTCTGTACTTTCGATTTCAATGTGAGTTGTGATATCCTTCACTTGAGTTAACTCCGCTTTAATTCTTTGTTCAAACGATTCGGTGATACCATGTGCGGCTTTCAGATCTAGGTGTCTATTAACTTGAAGATCAAGATACAAATGAAGAGGAAATGAAGATGCATTTTCATTGGAATCATGATGGTTCAATGAGTCGGATGTTCCTAATTCATGGTTTTTGGTTTCAATTGGAATTGCATCATGTCTTGTACTTTTTTTCGAACCAGGTTCAATAATCCTTGAGAGGTAAATAGAATGGACATTCTTTATCCCATCCGTTTCTGCTGCAATTAATCTAATTCTATCGGTCAGTGTTTCTGTAGATGTTTCGATTGCATCCACATGTACTAATACGTCACAATTTGGCATCACTTCTCTTATTCTATTTTCAACATTCGTAGCAATTCTATGAGCCCTATCATGTGTTGATGTTCGTGGAACCTCAATATGTAGATCTAGAGACATTGTAGATCCCATGTTCCTAATACGAATGTCGTGCGCCTTCGATACTCCGTCTAGTCCTGATATTGACTCTAAGAGAAGGTGATTCATCCCTTTAGGAGCTTTATCGAGTAAAACGTCGAGGGTTCTTCTTCCAAGACCTAGACTTGTATAAATGATCATAGCCGCTATTATCAGCGCGGCAAAAGCATCAGCATTGGGAATATGAAATACTGATACAAAAATCAATCCCACAATAACTATCAAAGATGAAAACATGTCTGCTTTAAAGTGGAGTGCATCTGCTTCCAGAGCTTGGCTTCCATATCTTCTTGCAGCTCTGTCCAGTACTTTGGAACGCCAGAAATCTACCACAATAGATATGGTCATTATCGCAAATGAGAATATTGTAATTTCCGGTTGAATATTCTTGAAAAGTATACGGTCTAATCCTTCGTAAAAGATCCAGCCTGCAACTGTAAAAAGGAGTATTATCTCAATGAGGCTGGAAAGGCTCTCAACCTTAGCATAACCGTATGTAAATCTTACGTCTGGAGGTCTTATTACAATTCTTATTGCATAAAGGGTCATCAATGCTGCTATTACGTCAAGGCCAGCATGCATTGCTTCAGATAAGATTCCAAGGCTGTTTGTGGAATATCCAATTAGAAGTTTTGTTGTAGCTAAAGCTACGGATACGATTACAGATACTAGGGCAACTGTTCGCTTTTCTCTATAGGCATTAACATTTTCCAAGTTATATGAAAATTCTTTTTTATTTGCATCGTTCGAATTTACATGAAAGTGACTATAATCTTTTACCACGATTATTTATGGAATAAGTCAATGATCTTATATAAGTACTAGTTAATGATAATTGCTCCCACAAGAATATGAATTATTTCCTGAATAATTATGGAATTACAAATAGAGAATCAAAACTCAAAAAAACTTTTTGATGGATGGTTCATAAATGTGAATGATAAAACACTCTATCACTTTGGAAAATAAAAAGGTCTTACTGATCCGCGATAACACTTAGTAAAACTAAGAGAATGCATTGAACGGATGGGATTGATATGGGAATTCAGATGATCGATATTTGAAATTTTGAGGTCTATTCCTTAAAATTATTAGATTTAGAATGAGTTTTTTGATAATATTAAAATATGAAACACGAATTACCATAGCTAAGAAATATTGAGCGTGAAATCGAAATGGATAAAATTGGACATGCCACAGAACAACCAGAATGGGTTACAAACGGTAAATTTACGTGGTTTGACGTTCAGAATCCCACTCGAGAAAAACTGAAACTTCTTGAAACTCGTTATACCTTCCATGAGCTAAATATCGACGATTGTCTCTCAAAAATCCACATACCAAAAGTTGATAGATATGAAAATCAAGTCTTCGCAATTATCCATTTTCCAACTGTAGATAGAGAACAAACAATCTCAAAACCTACACAAGTTGCAATATTTGTCGGACCTGAGTATTTGATAACAGTTCAACAAGAAGTCTTAAAACCTCTATCAGAGATGTTTGAAATGTGTAAGACTAATGCTGTCCATCGAGACTCATTAATGGGAAATTCGCCAGGCTATCTGCTTTACAGTATTATAGATACGTTGGTAGAGCATCTACTTCACATTCTAGCAAAACTTGAGGGCAACTTGGATGATATTGAAGATCTTGTCTTTGATGAAAGGACTGCGGTGCCAAAAGAAATTTCCATGTTGAGAAGGGAAATAACTGCACTGAGGAGGATCACATATCCTCTAAAACGCACTGTGTTCGAAATTAGCAAAGAAATACAAAGGTTCTCAAAGGAAGATCTTTCACCCTATTTTGACGACTTGAATGATCACTTTGATAAGGCTATAGAAGCAGTTGATGAATCGAAAGAAACGATTGATATTTTCAAGGATACTGACTTTATGCTTAGCACAGAAAAATCTAACAAAATTCTTGCGATCCTGACTATATTGTTCACTCTGTCAATTCCTGTTACTGTTATAGCTACTCTTTACGGAATGAATGTCAAATTGCCAGGCGGTATCTTAACCGGCCAACCCACATTTCTCGGAATTTACACTACATTCATATTATTAACAATAGCATCACTGGTTCCCGCAGCGATTATGACATATTGGTTTAAGAGACAAAAATGGCTAAAATATTAGAATATAGATCGGGTTGATTCAACCTTTATAACATTTTGTCGATTAAGCTAACAAAAAAGTCAATATCTACCTCTTTCTTGGTGCCATTTCACAAAAAAGTTTGATACTTTTTATATAGTTGATAATCGTTGCTCCAGATATTTCCTTTTTATCGACTCGTTCTCGTTGAAAGTAAACAAATTTCAAAACATTGCTTAATACCCAATTTGTATTCTTTTTGCCCTTTTTTGCAAAGTATCTTCCTTTCTGTTCTAATGTTTTTCCCGGTATTTTGATGAAGTCAAAAAATTTTGCTACTCTTGTCTGATACCTATCTCTTGTCATAGGAGCCTTTATAGTATCTGTCGAAAAAATTTGCATTATCATAAAGATTCGGAAATATGACAATGTTGGCAAAAATTCTGGGCTATCCCAATGTCATGTTCTTAGATGGTTCGCTCAACATTTTGTGATATGCCTATGTCTACTAATGGCAAGCTAAACCTAAATGTCGCTCCTTTACCGTCTATATTATTGAAGGCAGTGATTTTTCCTCCATGGGCTTCTATTATGGTTTTTGAGATAAACAAGCCCAACCCGGTTCCTGATGACGAATTTGTAATATATTTCGAAAATAAATTTGGCTCGACTCTTGGATCAATTCCCACTCCCGTGTCTTTTATACTAACAATGGCCTGTTTGTCATCCATTTCTAAGTCTACTGTAATGCTGCCACCTTTAGTAAATTTAATTGCATTGTTTAGTAAATTGAAAACAACCTGAGTTAGCTTCGCTCTATCAGCATATACTGATATAGTCCTCAGCTCAGATGGTTTATATCGCACTTCCACCTTGTTTTTGCCAATTTGATTCTTAGCATCCTGTATGACATTCGAGACGATTTCAAGCAAATCGCATTGCTCTTTATTTAGTTTTAGTAATTTATTTTCTATTCTTGCAACATTCAGAATATTTTCTTCAATCAACAAAAGTCTTTTTGCATTGCTAATAATCATATCTAGCATCTCATCTTCTTTGGTAACGACTGCCTTATTCTCTGTCCTCATGGATTTTAAGAGTTCAGATAGACCTAAAATAGGTTGGACAGGAGTCCGCATTTCATGAGCTGCGATGTTGATAAATTCATCTTTCATGCGTTCTCTTTGCAGTATTTCTTCATTTGCCATTCTAAGTTCGTGAGTTAAGCGACTCTGTTCTTCAATATAGCTTCTAATTGAAATTATCATAGAATTGAATGATTCGGTGAGCTCTCCTAGTTCATCCTCACTTTTATGCTCAACATGGTAACTAAAATTTCCTTTTTTTATTTCCCTTGTGGCCTGGGTAAGCACAGATATAGGCATAAGTATTCTTGTAACTAAATATAGAATTAGGACTAAGATACCTATATTAAGAACAGCCAGAAAGATTTGCAATATAATCAAGTTCTGTGAATTATTGTCTGCGTACAAACCTAGAGCAGTTACCAAAATATCGGACGAGTGTATCAAGTTTGAGGCACTTGCTTCAAGATCTTGCTTCAATACCATACCTATTTCGGGTGTGTCCAACGTCACATGAGATTGGCCAATTACTTTATCGTCTATCAGAGCCTTATACGCAGAGAAATCTCTTTTTACATTACTAAGGTAACTAGAAAAATCTGATGGAAGTGATCTTATATTTATGCCCGAAATTGTCCCTCCATACGTAAGGGCTTGAATATTTGTTCCTAAAATATCGCTAGCCGTTTTTAGTCTTAGCATATTGGATGAGCCGTCAAGAAATTTCTCAGTTTGTAATAATGAATTAGATGTCAGATATCGATTTTTCCCCGCAGCATTAATTAAATTTCCGATGGAAGTTCCCTGGGACTGATAATATGTCAGTGTATAAAAACTGCCACATATCAAACCAATTTCAATGATAACTAACAATGTAATTTTTAAAATAACTCTAGAGTTCACTCGTTGAAGCAAGGCAAGGAATAGATTCACTTACGATTTCAGTCTCCCATGAAATATCATATAGGGACTATATCACCGATTCATGAAATCGATACCAATTTTCATTCCAGTAAATCATCCTCATATTCTTGCCCAACTAACATTGAATAAACTTGTCTCAATAGATCGTTTTTACTTACTGGTTTCTTGACGTAATGTCTTTGTCCTCTTAAAGGGTAAACTTTGTAATTTTCAGTATTGTAAGACTCTACGCTACTTAGAGCTGTGATAAATAGAGTCTTGATGTTCGAATCTATTAATTTAAGTTGGTTATATAATTTGAAGCCATTGGGATATGGCATCTTAATATCTAATATCGTCAAATCATATAGATTTGGTTTGAATTGCTTCAAAGCCATTATCGGATCTGTAAAGCAATCTACATCGAATCCATAATTTTCCAGTATCATTTTAAAAGTCTTGCCTACGTCTTCTTCATCATCTACTATCAGAATCCGCCGCTTCTTAACTTGAGCCATTTACGCCAACCCTCTAAATGCCACTGTCAATGGAATTACATAATCTTGAGACTGATATCGTTTCAGCAATCTTGAGACTGTTGTGGTTTCAGGCATAACAAGAATATCGCAGAAGTAATTATTAATTATCTATCAACAGTTAATTATAGAACTTCCAAAACGACAAGAGTTATCATACATGAGTATTATGATTCTGTATAAGACATAAGTTAAGCCTGACCTGACGCCAAATTTCTATCCAAGTCTGGTAATTCGAGCAGTAACAAATGAATAGTAAACTGTGAATCTCCAATCCTAATGCAGAAGTTTGTGAATCATTTTACTCTATTTCTCGCCTCGCTATAAAACAATTTTAAAGGTATTTTCGACGATCATGAGACATTAGCTCTGGTTTCGTCGGCATGAGTATTGTTAACAATTCGGACTCACATTGAGACACTAGAGATGAATGTTTCTAAAAGTGTATCTAAACATCTAAACATCAAGATGGTTACTCAGTTAGCCCTGATCACTATCACATATAAATAAGTTGGTGGTGTAAACGAAAAACAATGACTCAAAACCAAGATTACGTTGAAGCTGGTAAAGTGAGTGAAATTACTGAGGGACATATGAAACATGTAGAGATAAACGGAAAAGAAATTGCAATAGCCAATCTTGACGGAAAATTCTATGCCTTTGCAGATAGATGTGGCCATATGAATGCAAGACTTTCACGTGGAAATATTAACCAGAATATAGTAACATGCCCTTTCCATGCGGCAAAGTTTGATATTACATCTGGAAAGAAGATAGGTGAGCCCGTGTTAGAACTTCCGCCTGGAATGGAGCCCTTGCCTCCAAACTGGCAAAAATATATGGGAGTTGTGGCTCAAGAGATGTCATTCATTAAAACATTCGACCAAGAGATCTATAACGTTAAAGTAGAAGGAGACAATATCAAGATAAAAGTATAGGCCAACTTTTCCTTCTTTTTTGACTATTAATTGAACCTTGCAGGTTCTTCTGCTAACTATAAAGACATTTGAATCTAGAAAGTAACGTCAATAGAAATTTTAGCGTTATTTTGATTCATCAAACAATCAAAACATACTTCATAATCTAATTGGTATACTTCAACTTCGTTATTGTTACATATTTGACACTGATTCTTCATTTATGAAATTGGTTTCCATGGATATAATATCTCATTGTTATAATCTAACACCCATTATGGTGTCAACAAAGAGTGCCTAAAACTCAAATAGATCATCAAGAAATAGTAAAAAACTACCTGGCTGAACTATACATTAGAGACGGTGTCAATGAAACCATTATTAGTAATCTTCAATCCTCGTTGTATCCCAGAGTTTTACAAGGCTATCGAAAAGATAAACGGGATCTCCAAACTATGGATTAAATATTTTCCACAAGACGAAGCATACAAAAAAGCAAGAGAGTTCTTTCTGCAAAGTGACTATACTCATTTTATGATCCT
>JAJPIN010000170.1 GCA_021324715.1 Nitrososphaeria archaeon | reverse complement strand
CTCTCTCCACCCGTTCCTACAATTGCAAAAATGGTTCCCTTCGTGTCATTATTATATCCAGTCATATTTTGATTTTTTACAATAGGATTTGCGCTATCACCAGCAGAATTATATGATATTGGGTATGTTCTCTGGTAGTTGTGGTTATGAGCCTGCAATACTAGATCGACATCATATTTTTCAAAGAGGGGGTGATATATTTCCCGTAGCACTTTTTCAGCGTTATGTGTCGATGGCGATGTGTAAAATGGTCCATAAGTCGTTACTACTATCCAGTCAATATCTTTGTTTTCTGACGCTTTATTCAAATCATCAATTATAAAGTTGTATTGTGCAGAACCTGGCTGATATTCAGATTCAGAGGACATCGTAACAAAATGCACGTGCCTGTAATCAAAAGAACCAAATGGTTCTTTCATATTAAAAGTGTCATTATATTGATTCATTTTTGGCGCTCCATCGTTAACATCATGAAATCCTAGAGTTACTTTCAATTCATTACTGAACGGAGAGATAAGATCAAGCCAACAATTGGCACTCTTATCATAAGAAAGGTCTCCAAGAGGTAACACTAGTTCAGGTTTTTTATCCTCCATATTGCTAACCGTATTTTCCGCATTTTTTGAACATCCAAAATCACCTGCGGCAGCAAAATTAAAATCTATACGCTTATTATCGCCTTCGTCAGCAAAATTGTATTCATGTTGCACAATTGCTGTTTTTTTATCATCCTTCTTCTTATCATCCTTCTTCTTATCATCCTTCTTCTTTATGTCATGATGGTGGACTTCGACCTGATGTTTTATGCGCTCTTTAAGTTTTTTCACAAATTTAGAGACGTTGTTTTTATGTTTTTTAAAGGGCGCCCCTTGAAGAAAATGATCACTATTCATTACTATATTTGACGTGAAAACGAGAAATATTGCCGAAAAACCGATAACAATTCCGATGTTTCTATATGTCATAAGTACCAACTTTTTAATCTGTGAATTCTGCTGACATTATTAAAAAGTTGTGCAATTTCAGTCTATTAAATTGAACGAGCATGTTTATGGTTTTGATCAATAGCAACCTGTAGAACGATTTTTTGTAAATGGTAATAAAATCTCTCATTTAAAGAGAAAAATATATATATTGTAATGCACCTTACATAATGTAAGGTGAAATGAAAAATTGTGGAAAGATCCGTGGGGATTTAGAGATAGATTTTTTGAACAGATAGACAATGAATTTTCCGAGGCTGAGGACATGCTCAACAGGATGTTCAGAACAGTAAGAGAAACAGGCACCACCAACACATCAGAAACAGGTCCATACTTTTATGGATATCAAATAACTGTAGGACCAGAGGGAAAACCTCAAATTAAGGAATTTGGTAATGTAAGACCTTCTTCGAAGGGACTGATAGAACAAAGTACCGTCCGCCAACCACTTGTAGATACAACATTTAATGAAAAGGAAAATACGATGATAATAACAGCAGAGATGCCTGGCATAACTAAAGAAGACGTAAAGGTATCAATGCAGGAAGGTCTGGTAACAATACATGCAGAAAAGGGTAATAAGAAATACCATACAGAACTTCCCGTAGATAAAGAATTAGACAGTGACTCTACAAAGGCCAGCTACATAAACGGAATACTGGAATTAAAAATTCACTTCAAAAAATCTCTAAAGTCAAAATCCAAAGAAATAAAAGTTGAGTAGCTTTGCTAGTCAACTAAATCATTTTTTCTTTTTTGATATTATCTGGAGTAACTATAATTGGTACTCAATGACAGTAAACAAGTATCTAATGCTGTAGAAACAAAGGTTGGATGTTGTTTAGAAAATAACTCCTTATCACAATGTTTAGTGAATTCCATAGAAAAGGAAGTTGGATCAAAACTAAAACCAATTCCCAGCAGAATCGATTATAATTTTTTTAACTATTGTTCTACCTGCGAACTGAAATATCCAAAACAGATATTGCGATGTTATACCTGTAATCAGAAGGTTAGAACCAGACCATGGCATCGTTCAAAAATTAAAGATCGCAAGAGAATTTAATGCGTTGATATAGTTAGATTGATATCATGAAAAAGCTGATTAAATTAGTTTTTCTGGATATTAGTAGAGAAGTATCAATTGAGTTGGATGATTCACATTCTCCAAACACTGTGCAGTCAATACTTCAAAACCTGCCTATAGAAGTTAATATCAATAGATGGGGTGACGAGCTATATACGGAAAAGACTCATGTTGTAGAGAAGGAAGAAAATGCAAAAAGACAGGTTAAATTATTCGATGTTGCATATTGGCCCGAGGGCAATGCATTATGTCTTTTTTATGGACCAACGCCTATTAGCGAAGAAGGAAAAATTCTGGCCTATTCTCCGGTAAATATAGTGGGACGAATTATTCCTGATAATGATGAAAAAGAGAGTGTTTTGAAAAGAATCAAAAATAGTACCAAAGTAGTCTTCAAGTAAAACGAATCCTGTTGTTTTTTTGATGAAAAGAATTCTTAGTCTAAAATTAAGCTAAAACTTTTATTTTCAATTAATGACCCGTAATATTTGGACTCTAGAGTTTCTTGTGTCAGTAATGTAAATTTCTTTTCCATTACTATTTACCGCAATATCTTCAGGTTTATGTAATTGTTGAGGGCCATTACCATCAGAACCCCAGCTAGACAAATAGTTTCCCTTGTTATCAAACATTTGGACTCGCGAATTTATCTTATCAATGACATAAACATGATTATTAGTATCAATTGCGATACCAGGGGTAGTTTCAGAAAGTTGACCGCGTCCTGTACTAAAAGATCCCCACAGTCTAACAAAATTATCTCTACTATCAAAAACCTGAACTCTATAATTTTTCATGTCCGTCACGTAAATCTTGTTGTTAGCATCTATTGCTATGCCATGTGGAGTATTAAATTCGCCCGGACCTGCACCCTGCGATCCGATAGTTCCTATAAATGTACCATTATCATAATACTTTAAAATCTGATTCCAATTTGGATCTGTAAGATAAACATTGCCTAGAGAATTTACTGCAATTTGATGCGGAGATCTCATAACATCACGACCCCCTGTACCATTAAATCCCCATTTTGTCACGAAGCTACCATTAGTATAAAATTTTTGAACTCGATGATTTTTAAGTTCTACAGTATAAACAAATTTTCCTTCAGGGTCTACCGTGACGTCATGCAAACCAAGAAATTGTCCGTTACCTGTTCCTTCAGACCCCCAGCTAGTAAGAAATGTACCGTTTGGAGTGAATTTCTGTATGCGTTTGTTCCCAGTATCTCCTACATAGATGTTACCAAGCTTATCAACTGTGAGACTATGTGGAAAAGTAAATTGTCCTTTTTCAGAGCCTTTCATTCCAAGTTGTTTTATAGATTCAAGTTCTGTCTCCTGAGAATAGGATGTAGAACAACAGAAAGTAATTTGATAAATTATTATTCCAAACAATGCTACAATAAGCAAATAAATTACGGATCTTACTTCCAGCATCGAGTTTACAAAAATTATGTTGTTGAAAAATAAATGTGTAACTTTATCGAACATACGTTAGAAGCTCAATAACTCCAAGATATCAATGCCTATTATCGTATAGGAATTATAATAAATTTTATTCCAAAACCGCCAATATTAGCTATCCACGTTAGGAGAGGTATAGAGCGGCAGATGACATTCCTGACATTTATAATAGAGGAAGTCAAAGTCGGAAAATAAAGTCATCACATCATGACATCTAGGACATTCAATTTCATTTTCAAGATTATCTAAAAATAACACACCTTTTGGTTGTATATCGAACAGATATTGCATTGATTTTGAGTTAGATTCGACCATCATGGTCAATCTGTTCTTATTTACACAACAAATTATAAAAGAGCTGTACCTATCACGATTATTGACATCATAAAAGAGCTGTACTTTTCGCGTTAATTAACATCAAAAAATCAGTGAATAATGATTTAAAATTAAATTTTTTTATATTTGCAAAGCCCGTATTTGAATAATTATGATATTTAAAGAAGTATCGTAATCATAATCTAATTTTGGAAATTCTGTTCAGGGAGAACAAAATGCCCTCACCTTAATATTTCATCAGTTTTTCTTATAAAGGTACAATACTTAAATACTTGATCAGCGTATATATATACACTTAATCGTTATAATGTCAAAGGTAATTACGTGTTCAAGTTGCAATATAAAAGAGAATAAGATGGTGACTGATATAGTATCAGGTGAAGTTGTGTGTAGTAACTGCGGAACAGTCGCGGTCGATGGTATAGAAGAAAGTGGTAAGGAATGGAGAAATTTCAATGAATCACAGACCGATAAAAGTAGAATAGGCTTGCCATATTCTCTCGCAGTTCATGATATGAATTTATCATCTATCATTGGCAAAACTAACAAAGATTCAACTGGACATTTAATTGACTCAGGAATGCAAGTCAGAATGAACAGGCTGCGAATGTGGGATTCGCGTACTCTTTTCCGAGATAGCTCTTCACGTAATTTTACTACAGCCTTCATGTTATTGGATAAACTCAAAGATAAACTAGGCCTCACTCCTTCAATAGTTGAGAAGACTGCATACACGTACAGAAAGGTCCAAGAGACCGGATTAATAAGAGGCAGAACTATTGGCGCTGTTCTTGTCGCATGCCTTTATATATCATGCAGAGAACTGGGGGTCTCAAGAACAATTGATGAACTATCTGATGCCAGTAACATAAGCAGAAAGGCTATCGCAAAAATTTACAGGGATATTGTGTTTCAATTGGAACGAAAAATACCACAAATAAATTGTTTCCAGTGTATAGAAAAAATCTCAAATAAACTTCAATTAAATGAAAGGACAACAAGACACGCAAGAGATGTTATGAAAAAAGCTCTTGGGCTAGAATTTTCTGCCGGAAAAGATCCCATGGGGTTTGCCGGAGCAGTACTCTATGTAACACTGCAAATGGAAGGAAAAACAATAAGACAGGTTGACATCGCAGATGCTGCGGGGGTTACAGAAGTGACTATTAGAAATCGAGCAAAGGAATTAAAAAACCAACTTCATCTAATTTAGATCGTTTCTTTTTAACGGCAAGATCAAGAGATCGGACTACCACTTCGTGATCGGAATATCTGATCCTCCCAGGCGGTACTAGGAAATATCACAGTTTACAATAATGGTATAACGGTTCTGGATACTAATATCTGGTGGGCCTACTTTGATTGGCAAAACCAAAGAGTTGACCCACCAAGGGTAAAGGAGTTTCTTAAATGATGCAAATTAACTACGGATAACAAGTTAAATAAGCATTCATGATCTAATTTAAGCAAAAGATAAAAAGTGGACTTTCAATCTTAGCCGATTATGTTTTCCGTGCGTGAAACGTGGTAAGCATTGTTAACAACTAAGGATGAGCGATATTAATTTTAAATTATTACATCTCAGAAATTTGGAGGGTAGGCTGTCTTGGTCTTTACCATCCTAAATTTAACAAATCAAAAAAAGGAGTTAATTGTTGATGGTACTGTCTTAATTCGGCATTATTATAAGAGTACGCGCTCCAATCCTAATGTAAGAATGAAATTCATACTACTAGACAGCAAGAAATTTTATGATTTAACACTTCTGCCTTTTTGATAGGCATTCAGTTCCTCCCTTACTTTTTGGTATAATCTATTAATCGTGATAGGTTTTTCAATAGTTGAGTTGATCACTGCTTCTTTCATATATTGTTGATACAAATCTTCTTCCTCAAAATTATATGCACTCATCAAAATCGTTCTTACTTTAGGATTTGAGGTTTTTACTTTTTTGAGTAATTCTAATCCATTTAACCCTGGCATTCTTAAATCAGAAATAACCAAGATGGAATTCTCTTTGTTCTCTACAAAGTGCTCAAATGCTCTAACGGGATCGGTGAAGGAATAGACTGAAATTCCTTTAATATTTTCAGACAAAGCCTCATGAAAGAGTTTAGCCGTATAAATGTCATCATCTACTATGGTAACAATTTTGTCGCTATTAGACAAGTCTTCTACTCCAATACGATCTAGACAACATACCCATTCCTCCTAAGGACTGTAATTAATATGCTTATATGGTATAGTTAAGTTTTTTTAAATTTCAACTTCGTTTTTAACTAACTTGAAAGCAACTTCACAATATGGTGGACCTGGTTTGTGAAGTTAGTATATTTTAATTTAATTATTCTAATCATTCTTCTGGTTTTCAAGTTTGCTCTTAATATGTTAAATTTAAAATGGTAGCAATTGATAATAAGATCTTATTACCACTTTCAGAAATAGATGACCAAGTATATCGCTATGAAATGCGCTATATGTGGTTATGAATGGAAATTTAGTGAAAGGCGGTATAAGCTTTACCCATATAAAATATGTGAAAACTGTGCGCTGATAGGTCCAAATGAACCGGGGCAATTCAAGGTATCAAAATTAAAGATTGCACCATCATTCCTAAAAGACAGAGAAGCAATAATAGTTTCAGAATCGGAGATGCAAAGGCTATACGACGAATACTATAATCAATTGGCGAATGTTTCAAAATACCTGAAAGAAAGATATGGCAATAAATCAACTGCTAGTTGAAACTGTAATCCTTCATAT
>JAJPIN010000271.1 GCA_021324715.1 Nitrososphaeria archaeon | reverse complement strand
GCTTACTTTTATAGAGTTCCAAAAAAGAACTACAACTCTATCTCAGAGAACCTTAAGAAGTTTATTCCATGGTTTGAAAGTAACGGAGTAAGACTTGAATACTATCAACTTGCTGGAAAAGATACCCAGGAAACAATAGAGTCTGCAAATGCATCTGGAATGTTCATCATGGTAAATATTACTAAAACCCTTGCTGCCGAAGATGAAGATATTTGGATGGAGCTCCAATACTTTAGAGATCAAAATCACAGGAAAGAAGTATACGCAAAGATGATGTCAGACAAAAGCCTAGAACCTCTTGGTAAGGAGTTTATGGACCTAATTAGCCACGGTGGAAATCTTATCACGGGTATGTTTAATCGTCTCGAACGATAGTAAGTCCCACCTCTACAATATTTTGAGCACAGTCTTTAGAATGTGAACTATTTATTGAATTGTCAATCTTACCTTTTGGAGAGATCCTTACCAAATACAGTAAGAGGATCTTAGAACATACCTCTGTTTTAGATTAACGGGAACTCTAAATTTGCCATTGGAGGAGCACGTGGAGCTAATGAATAGACAAACAGCAGGGTAATCAAGCTAGGCGCCTACGTCTACAATGAATTCGTGGCAGATGCCGCCAATTACCAATAATTTTTTTTATCCATTAAGCAAAAGAAAAAAGATGACTATTCAAGAAGCCAGATGTAATCTGTCTCGTTGCCAGCAACACTCTTATAAAAACCGATTCTATTATTCAGGAAAGACAATGGTTCGCTTTGTGTTTTATTGAATAGTATTATTCCATAGAAAACCCAATGGCCATCAACCTGTCTTGCTATGTCAGATGATATCCAAGCAATACTTTTATCATCGGGGGTCTCGAATGTTCCATCCTTTGCCTTCAAGCAATTTATCAGATAAGTAGGTACTTATGAAAGTCTGATTCCAAGTAACATTTCCTACACCTTTTAGGAATCCTTTGTCAGAGAAATCTGACTCAGTAATTCGGGAAGGAGTTGATGATATATTCTTTGTTCCCAGGGTTATGCTTGTGTTAGCATTAAAAATCGAGTCACCTACATTCAAAGGCAGATTAACGTCTCTGCTGGCATTTGGTTTAGGACTCTGTGCCGACAAATCTGTGACAAAATGAGGCAAAACTACCAAAGTGGAAACTATGTACAACGATAGAGATAATGACAGACTGGTTGTCCTATTCAAATGGTGTTTGTATTGTATGCTTATTTAAATGGATTTGGACTGCAATCATACAAACTAAACAAGAAATTGATGGAAACCATTTGGAATAAAGAAATTGTTCAGGATGTTTGGTTAGCCTTTGTTACAAGTAAATGCGGGGCCGCTCTAATCAAATCATCACCATTAGTTCTAAAGTCATCTCTGGATGATTGAACCCATTGATTAGTGATTAGGACAATTATGTCCTTTATCCCTTCCGGCGCTTATCTTGCACGTTCATTATCTCATAAAATAAACTATTATGTAAGCACTAATCATTATCGTAGTACTACTTCCAAGGCCATTGTTTAAGTGCATAATTTCCACTCTCGTTTGTTGGACCCTTAAATATAACCAGTATATTATTCAAAGTGGATAGTTTGCCAGTGGAATTTGTGCTATATGCTGAAGCCCCTTGATATGCCGTACCATTACTCACTTCTGTGAACGTATAGTTTGCCGTTTCACCACCATCCTTGGTTGTTAGTACTCCATGCCCTTGATCAAATGTCATATTGTTACCTTTTGAGATACTGATATACTCCCCTGCTTTAGAGTATTCTATATCACCATTCATCGTTCCATTAGAAGTAAAGGTGTATTGTGTCGTGTTAGGGCCAATTTCTCTCTTAATTGTATCCCCTCCCTTTTCTACAAAAATTGGCGCTCCTAGTGTTGCTGTCTGAGCATATCCAGTATTAAATAGAATACTATTAGTTCCGGTTCCTCCAAAAAGTAATAAGGCGACGGCAATTCCTATTGAAACACTCGCAGTCAATCTCTTTTTATTCATCTTTGATATTGCTCTGGTAAGCCGAAAGGTAAAAAGTTTTCTATCAGTAACATCTTTATAAAATCTAACTTGTGATAAGAGAATTACAGAGTAAAAGCTTCAAACGACTCCAGATTTGGGCTATTGTAAGGGTTAACATGATTCCTACCGGACATGTAGTGACCAGTCTAAACCCATAAAAGGAAAACTTAAAGCTAAGTAATGCTTACTGCTTAGTAGAATCACTTTATAGGACTAAATTCATCACTCGTACCGACGAGTTCGAATCACGAAAGCTGAGAGATAGTTTTCATTTGTTGATTTTTGCCGAGAAACTAGAAATTTCTAAATCAGATCAATCTGAAATTCCAGATTCATCCTTTCCGGCCCATTACAAAATTAGCATTGATTAAACCTGATGTGATTTTAGAAAAAGGTAGCCTTTTCCATGAAACCTTAAATGCGAATGCGATTAACTTATTCATCTAAATGTTTAAGCCTGAATCTGTTATATTCTTAAAAAAGATATATGACTTAACCGGAGGGGAATTACGTATTATTAATCAATATCAGGTAGGCGAAGGATTAGCATTAAGCAGTAAACAAACGGATAAAATAGTCGATCAATTGTCTGATAGCGGTATGATAAAAAAGACTGCTAGAAACAAGATTATTCTAAGTGCTTACACATTACATGTTATTCATAAGAATGAAAACTAGGACTGAAATTATTTATTTTTTGTCAGGACTAATGAAATCTTATCATCCGATACTGTCATCTTGGCTTTTTAATAACACTTCTTGAATTCATAACTAATAATATTCATATAAAATAAAAAAAAGAGTCTTCAGAATTTAACTGTTAAATTCATATCAAATTTGATTCACAAACTACCAACCCTATTCCGCGAATTGAAGAAATTTAGTTACTATAAATAGAAATGATAAAGTTTGTCAGTCTGGAATAAGTTATAGAGGATTGGAAACGAAAGGATAAAACTCATTGTCAGAGATGTGATGAACTGACAAAAGGATTGATGTTTGTTGAGAATGTGGAGATAAACAAATGATGCTAACTATTAGTTAATAATTCCAAACATTTATGTCCTCATAATCCCACTATTGCTTCGATGAGTCAACATGACATTTGCACTTATTGTCTACATCCTAAAAACAGACATGTATATTATGCTGGTCAAATAGACAACAAACACCCCTGTAGAGTTTGTGGTTGTCTTTACTTTAAATCAATGTAATTAAAGGCAAGGTTGTTATATCTGATGTGTTGTAAATATAATATGCAGAGAATAATAAAACCAGCAAGGCCACCAGGCGAATTCAAATGTAGGACGTGTCAGGTTATGTGGTCAAGTTATATGAAGGATAATGCTCCCTGTACAGACACAACAATGAGAGCCGGATTACACAACTTTGATTTTGCTAACCCTATTAATATACAACAAATAGGGAGTTAATTTTTTATTTTTCGGTACTACAATCTCAAAAATATACAATCTAAGATTCTTAATTCATTTAAACAAATGGTATGGTATAACAATTTAAGAAACCCTCCATTAGCACCGATATCGTCACGCATCCCTTCAGTCTAGGTAAATTTATCATCACAATATGATAAAGTAAAAACTTCATATGCTCATCTTTCTAGTAAATTTGAAGGGTATTCACTGCTAGTTCCTAGTCACCTAGCCGTTAAGTGCTATTTGCCAACGGATTTTACAATAATGACTTTTGCCAAAAGTGTCAAAACAACTTGTAATGAATTGGGATTTACGTTCCCCTTCATCATGCGGGGCATAGCTCATAGTATCGCTATAAAATAATATTTTCACATGCGTCACCTACTCCATCATTATCCTGATCTTTTTGGTCAGGATTGGCGGCATATCGGCAGTTGTCTTTAAAGTCAGTTATTCCATCATTATCCTGATCACCCATCTGGCATGCATCCCCTACGCCATCTTTATTGGTGTCTGTTTGATCGGGATTTTTCTGGCTAGGGCAGTTGTCATTTGAGTCTTCCACCCCATCGTAATCTATATCAATAGGTATATTGGGAGGTGTCTTTGGCGAATAATCCTCAACAAAGAAACCCCTCCACGAACCGGGGTTCGACAATAATTCTGTTACGAACCCTTTACCTGGTACAAAATGTTGTTGCCAATACCATAGTTTTCCATAGTGAACTCCCGGATACCATGTTGCTTCTACTTCCTTATTTGGGAATCTATTATCCCATATGTTAAAGGTGTAACCATTGTATGCCTTATCATAATGGTACCCATAGGCTACAACTTGATGATTAAGTCCAATATCTCCTATGCTAGAGGCACGTATTAGTCCAAGCACAACAGGCCTACCCTGGTCGAGGATACGTGTGGCCTTAGAAACTTCATTATCTGTTAGAGGCCTTATGCCTGGGAAACATCCAACAGTACAATACCCTGCAACTGTATGTGAATTCTCAGTTGGTGCCATGGTCAAATAAACATACCTAGGTACCGCATCGAGATTAGCCACGGAACCCAGCGGTGATGTACTAGCTACGATACTTCCTAAGGATCTAAGTATTCCCAAAAGGCTTATGTCCAGACTGTCATAAAGTCGCTGGAATATGTATTTTGATAGAGGATTATCATTTGAAGGAGTATCAGTATAACCTGGGATTAATTTATGAGCATAGAAGTAGTCTAGGGCTGCAAATGCCATACCTCCGCAGGCTCCAGCCGTTGAGAATCCTATATCTCCGCTGGTAATAAAATCAGGAATATATTTATCGGGAATAATTCTATGTGGGATTTGGTAAGTATTTGGAAATTTGAATCCATGATAGTATCCAAAATTAGTTCGTACTGTCCTTGTAGAATCTGAACTAACAGACATATATTTGGGTGAATTTCCATGGTCTACGTACATATCGTTTTTACCAGAAGTATCAGACCGTCCTATTGCAAGAGTATCAAATATTTTCAATGGATCAAAACTTTTCCCATTATTTGATGCTATTGTTTCTCGTGTATTGGATAACGCATAATTACTTTGAAATACTAGACTTATGAGTACTGTAAATGCTACGAAACTAGACAAAACAATTAGCGCTTTTTTCAATATTTCAGTTTCAGACCTGTATTATAAAAAACTTTTTGATGAGAACAGATCGATGGTCGTGAACGTATGATGCATAGCTCGATTAGGTAATCTATTTGGACGAAGTACAACTCGTCAGATTCGCACGGGTTGAGGCAACTTTAAATGAATCAATAATTTTTCACAAGAGGATAAGTTTAATGACGGTACAGTTTGAGATTAGAAAGACATGACATGACTCATTGCACCCCATTAGAGATCTTATAAAAATACGCTGTAATGCAAATGGACATGGTAGCAAATCTGTAACCCTTCAGCGTGTTAAAAACATCATAATTATAAAACTTAGATACTAACATTTAAGAACACCCGTGAACCAAACATTAGTTGACTGTCTATGAAGAGTGTAGTGACAAAAGTTTTTAGGGGTCAAAATATTACGACAATAACAGTCGTATTAGGCCTGATCGGATTAGCAATTTCACTAATTTCCTTGCAAAACTACAATAATTTTGCTTTTTCTCAGATTGGTGGTGAAACAAGTCAGTTCTTGAATAGTAAAAATCTAACAACACCCGGTTTAGATGGCTCCAATCAGTCCATTGGAGGATCTCAATCGCAACCATTGTCAGGCTTTGTAACAAATGGGAAAATAAACACCCTCATTTCCGTTCCAAATGGCAAATGGCTAGCTTCTGGGAATTGGAGTATCATATTGAACAACGGGAATGTTACCTCTTTTGGAAGCAATATGACATGGTACAATAGCAGCGGATCTAATGCACACACTCACGAGTTGACAAACTTTAAAGCAATTCCAGGGGGTATACAGACTTTACCAATTAGTGGTTCTGGCCAGCAAATTATCATAAAGGGCGTTTCAGATGTAGGAGCAAATAACAGAATATCTTGGTTTGAAGTTCCAACTACCATTACTATTAACGATCGCAAGATAGTATCTATTTCATTGGATGATAACAAGACTAACCATCACTTTGGCGGGCAACCATTATTGGGAATTGTTGACTCATTTGTAAAGTGTTCCGACACCCCTGGAGCTAATATGGAGCTCTTGCCACCCTGT
>JAJPIN010000022.1 GCA_021324715.1 Nitrososphaeria archaeon | reverse complement strand
ACAAATGACCAGAAAAATCGCTCCTTTCCATAACCAAAAGGATGCAGCTCTGTAGGACGTTTTGAACTTGTTTTAATACCGACTAATAGCAGTACTTGGTTAAATGTATCGGAAAAAGAATGGTAGGTTTCAGACCACATCGCACTGCTATTGGTGAACACCGCGGCAACCAGTTTAGCGATTGAAACTCCCAAGTTACCAAAAAGTGCAGCGTAAACAGCCCTTTTGGAATTTCCGACCAAAATTATTCTCCTTTCTCCTTGTCGATAATGTCGACAATATTCTATAAAAGAATTCGAAATGCAGCAGCGGTTGTTAATCTTAATTGGTATGTATTATTCATTGACTTGTTTTTCTGATTTCGCAGCTTTTTCCATCTCTTCGGGAGTGACGTTTTTCTTGTGAGTAGCAATAGACCAAATGTGTCCGAATGGATCTCGTAGTTGTCCCCATCTGTCGCCCCAGAATGTATCAGTCATTTTCATAATGACATTTGCTCCCTCAGAAACTGCCAAGTCGAAAGTGCGGTCTGCATCATCGACATACAGATAAATTGACACAGGAGTTTTACCGATTGTAAGTGGTGATAGGGAGCCCATATCTCGGAACTCATCTGATAGGATTAGTTTCGAGTCACCAATTGACAGCTCCGCATACATAATGCTTTTGTCATTGGGCGCATGATTGCGATAATTTTCCTTTGCTCCAAAGACCTTGGTGTAAAATTCTATTGCTTTATTAGCGTCATTAACAACAAGACAAGGAGTCAGGTTATGAAACCCCTCCCTTACAGGGCCAACCTTTTGGCTCATGAGAGTAATTTGTCAAAATATTATTAAAACATTCTCAAGCTTTTCAATATGATGCCAAGCAATTAAAGTAAACAGGGATTTCTATAGGTAGTATTTATTAAATTCTCTCACTAAAATTTTTATATTTCTTTAGAAACCCTAAGGGTAGGCGGGGTAAGGCATGCGTATCATTGCTGATCGATATATATGATTTTATATACAAATAAATCTTGAATGGTAGTAAAAATTAGCATTCAGGCTGCTCATGAACAGGTGAATCCATCCGCCTTATTGCAAGATGTGATATACATGGATAAGAAAGGAATTGAGCGATGCTGGACCAGTGATCATTATATGCCTTGGTGGAATACAGGAGCTTCGGGAGGTGCAGCGTGGCCATGGTTGGGAGCTGCGTTGGCTAGAACTAATAAAATAACAATAGGAACTGGAGTAACTGCTCCTATACTAAGATATCATCCAGCAATTGTAGCACAGGTCTTTGCGACATTGGGATTCATGTTTCCAAATAGGGTTTTTCTGGGGGTTGGACGAGGAGAGTCTCTTAATGAAGTAACAACTGGTAATCAATGGCCTTCCAACTCGGAGAGATATGAAAGACTAAAGGAAGCAGTATGCCTGATTAAAAAACTTTGGAATGAAGACTGGGTTAATTTCCAAGGAAAATATTACTGGGTCAAAGATTCTAAACTATACACTAAACCAAAGACGCCAATTCCGTTGTATATTGCAGGATTAGGTAAACAATCAGCTATGCTTGCAGGTGAATATGGAGACGGATTTGTTACCAATGAATTAAATACTAATGCGATTAGCAATAACCTATTTCCAGCGCTAAAAGAAGGGGCTAGAAGCGCAGGAAAAGATTTTGATTCGTTGGAGAAAATTCTGTTCATTCCTGCTTCTTACTATCCTGATGATAAGCAAAAAGCAATTGAATCGATCAGATTTTGGAGGGGGGCTATGATAAAGGCCTTTTTTGATGTTGATGTGCATGATCCCAAGAAAATAGAAGAAAATGGACAAGTTATTGGTGATGATGCATTAGAAAATATGTTACTAGTAATAACAAACGCTGAAGATGGTATAGAGAAATTACAAAGGTATGTAAAGTTGGGTTTTACTGAGATTGTCCTAACGAATTCAAGCCCGGACAGAGGCAAATTGGTTAATCTTGTTGCAGAAGAGATTGCTTCGTCTTTTAAGAACTAGATGACAATAGAACTTCAGACTAATGTATGCTGTATCAAATCATCATGTAACTGTAATTATGAATCTGGAATTTCAGATGGGTCGGAGTTAGAGTTTCTAGTTTCTATTACAAAGGCTTGGCCTGGTTATCTCAAGGTTCAGTTTCGGTTTCAAACCCTTTTCCATTTCCATCGCGATCAAATCCATGAGGATCAGGTGGTAATACCCTAAAGTCGGTAACTGGAGTATCAGGACAGTTCAAGTTTGCAGGCGGTGACTTAAAGCATACGTCAGGGTAAGCAGGATCACATTTCCCGGTCCCTACAGTGTGTTAATGCATAATGCAATGTATACGCGAACTTTATCTGGACTTACTTCGCTTAAGTAATTGAGGCTGGCTAGAGCTTTTTTCACATTGACCTAGCCCCATTGCGATGAATAATCGAAGACTTTTTAATTCAGTTGCGTAAATGAACGGTGATTTATAGGAATTGATAGGCGAGAAGAAGCTTTGTGGTCAATGTAATAAAGAAGCTGAGGTTGTAGACGTGAAACCTTCGAATGGTAATGAGGTTCAAGTATTAAGTTGTGGACACTTAATTGAAACGCCTCAATCCGCACATGAAGCAATAGCGGATCTACCATCTGCTTATGAGACAATATCGGCTGCATCGAAACAGATTAACAGTTTGAATGACATATTGTTGTTTGTTGATAAAAGCGCCATGTCTCAGCAAGAAAAGGAGAAAACAAAGGAGATTTTATCAATCATCGACAAAGAAAAGGATAGCAAGACCCTTCCCCAAATTAAGCAAATACTGAATCCTCTAAAGGATTGGCTTCCTGTTGCTAGCCCTTGGGTTAATCTATTTGTAACCTTGTTTCTTAAACAGTAACTTAGCTCCTCCAGCGTAGGAATTCTATCATCGGCATATT
>JAJPIN010000069.1 GCA_021324715.1 Nitrososphaeria archaeon | reverse complement strand
TTTAAGGTGTTAGGAAAATACACGATACTAAAGAAGCATGCACGAGTTTACTCTAAGCTAGAGATGGATACCTGGTTTACACCTACAGTAGTAATCGAGATTATAGCTTCAGAGATAACATTAAGTCCAGACTATGATGCGGGTATGGATTCTATTCGAAAAGGTTTTGGATTGTCACTGAGATTTCCAAAATTTACCAATAAAATAAGATTCGATAAGAATCCACAAGACATAACCGATGAATCTGAACTGGTCGACCTGTACAGAAAGCAAAGAAACATAAAGTTATGATAAAGCATTAATTTTAGCCTATGAATGCTTAATCATAATCCTTTACAAACCCGCAGGTTTTGCATTTACTACTAATTTAAAATTATTCAAAATGTCTTTACACCTATTCCTGATAGTCACTTCGGTAACACCGGCAAAATTGGAAACGTCAATCTGAAGCAGATTTACGCCGAGCAATACCGATGCCAAATAAATATATGCAGCAGCCAAACCGTTTGGCGCTTTGCCATCCGAAAAGAAATTATTATTTGTTTTTTGTGCAATTTCGAGCGCTAATCTTTCAATTTTTGTATCTATTTTTGCAATATTAGCGAGTTTTGAAATATAATTATCTATTGCAAAAATCGAAGGGATTGATAAATCATGTGAATACTCCGGGGGCATAGTGATTGATTTTTTATTTATTTCATAATCCGTATGTTCTGGAGCATTTGTTGTAGAAATCGCTGTCTCGAGATCTTTTGATCCCTTTAACTTATTCATTTCCATGACCATTGATCTGTAATATCTAGAAGCCAACTTTACACTTGACTTGTCATATTCTGATATTCCTGCTGCATGAACAATTTCATCTATTGATCTTACAACACCACATCGTTTGCAAGCCAAATAAATTGTTGCCGATGCTATACATGTTATAGATTTTCCCTTTGCCTTGTTACTATTTTCAAAATTACGATAAATCATCGAGGCAGTTTCAGTTATGGTTTTTCTAAGACAGAGAACGGAACATACTTCATTAATTTTTGAAAGTACATTTGATAACCTTCTTTCTTTTGATGAATTAACCCTCAATCTGCTATGCCATTTACGAGATCTATTAATGAGTTCAATATTTTGATAATCTAATGCACGTCCACTATAATCTCTTGAACTATTTCCAATCTCTGTCCTCAATCCAAAGTCATGAAGAGATAGACTTGTTGAACCACTTGCCCTTGTGTTCCTGTTTCTTTCTTCAAAATCAGTTGAATTATTTTCTGGTCCGTAGTAGTCAACTTGTTCCATAACTACGCATCCGCATTTGTGACACACATATTCGCCCTTGCCATAATCAAGTATAATCTTCGATTGACATTCAGGACATTGTGAACTATATTCCACAGACGTCACATCCTTTTCCTCCTCACTCTGTTTCTTTTTTTTGACGAGTTAACTCTATGATTTAGATTATGTGATTTGTATACGACTCCACCAATAGAATACTTTGAATCTACAGTAGGAATAACAGACGCATATGGAGAGCTGACCGGACCTATTAATTCAATAACTTTCCCGACCTTAGTGCCTCTATCATTTACCAGTGACTGGCCGATTAACTCGTAGTTACTTTTCTGCTCAATCTTGACTATCAGTCTTCCACTCTTGGCTAAGTGGACAATTTTACCTATTTTCTCCATTATTTGTATTAAACCCTAGAAAGAACTCATTATCATTTTAATCTGTCAATAAAATTTAGTTTCAAGATAAATAAAATCTGTCATCTAGCTTTTGATGAATAAAGTTGGCTCGATAGAAACTAATTAATGCTTTTGCTGTCTCGTCTCATTCATCTTTTTTGCGATATTAGTAACAACAGTTGACTTTTTCTCCTGTTTTGAGATCATAATATAGCCCGACTTTACGAAGGATCTTCTTGGATATCGAGCGTGATTATTAATATTTTCTTCAGGTAGTTCTAATTCAAGACTTCTTGAAGCGCTTATCAGCTCTTGTATAGTAGGATCATAAATAGAAATATTTTTTCCCACTTTTCGTCCTTTTTTCCGTGACAAATTCCTGTTAAAATAATCCAACCATATTATCTGATGGTCGTAATCTTTCATCAAGGTAATTATAATTTTTCACTTTATTATTCATTTTGATGTCAATGTCAATATGAGGCTAACCCCTCAATTTTAGTCAATTGAAATCAATGCTTCATTGCAGCAGGATAGTTATTATCGATTGCAATTTTCAGTTATTTTATATAGCCACAATTCATTACCAAAAATATCCCGCGGTAGCTCAGCCTGGTAGAGCTTTCGGCTGTAGTAGGTGGCAAATATTGCTAAACTCGTGAAACAGCCTACCGGGCTAACATTTGCAGCGACCGAAGAGTCGCAGGCTCAAACAGATTTGATTAAGAGATCTTCTGGAGTAAATCCTGCCCGCGGGATACACAAAATTATGAGAATAAAGTCCGAAAGTCGAAAATAATGGAATATTTTATACTGTTGCAAACATTTTCTATGTTATTGTTAAATTACCGAACCTGCGAATTATTTGTGTTGAATAAATCAGAACATCTTGAACCGCACATCAAAGAATCTAATTACATAAGAGATTTTGTATTTGGATTTGGTGATGGAATAAATACTTCTTTGGGAATTGTTGCTGGTGTCGGAGGTGCAAACAGCTCTGCTGACTTTATCATATTGGCAGCTCTTGTGGGCATGTTCACAGGTGCAAAAGCAATGGCAGTACAAAATTATTTGGCGGTAAAATCCCAAAGAGAAGTCTTAGAATCTGAGATAAAGAGAGAGGAATATGAGATAAAATCATATCCCGAAAAAGAACGTTCGGAAATTGAAGAAATTTATCGCGCTAAAAATTTTGACGATGATTTGGTAAAACTTGTCACAGATAAAATTATCTCAAATAAAACAGTCTGGCTCAAAACAATGTTGACTGAAGAATTGGGGTTAAACCTAGATATTGTTGGCAATCCGATAAGAGGAGCTCTTATCATGTTCGTATCCTTTCTCATTGGAGGGATTTTGCCTATTTTACCCTACTTGTTATCTAGAGCTGGCTTTTTACCACTTCAATATTCACTGTGGTTAGCTATTGGAATCAGTCTTACTACTTCATTTTTAATAGGAGCGAAAAAGTCAAAGTTAGCAAAGAAGAATTGGATCAAAGGAGGAATTGAAATGTCTGCCTTGGGAACGGGAATCGCCCTATTAGGATTTGGGATTGGAGCCGAATTGGCCAAAGCAAATTTGTTAAATTATTGAGCACAAAGGAACTGATAATATTGTCTGTGAATAAATCCAAGGTTTGTGTTTCTCTGGCAACTGACTCTGTTTATAAGTTACCAACATTGATAAGCAGAGCTTTCCATAGAGGCGCTGACTATGTAGAAATTAGATTTGATCATATAATATACAACGATATAGACTATGCTCTAAAGTTTTCTAGTAAGATAAAAAACAAGGCAATTTTTACACTAAGGTCAAAAGATGAAGGTGGATTTTTTGAGGGAAACCACAGAGAACATATTTCGCTATTAAGGAAGATAGCTAAAACTAAACCCATGTTACTTGATATAGAAATCGCAATCCTAAAACAAGACAAGGATCTGAGGAAATTTTTAAACGATAATGAAATCCCGGTCCTTGTATCTTTCCATGACTTCAGAGGTACTCCAAATGTATCTTTGCTTTTAAAAAAATTTGAAGATATGAGTAAATACAGTAATTATGTTAAATTGGTTACTACCGCAACAAATTCGAAAGACAATTTTAAAATACTTTCGCTGTACGACAACAAGATTAATACACATCTAATAGCGTTTGCAATGGGAGAACATGGGATTTTGTCAAGACTGCTGTGTGCTTTGTATGGAAATTCACCGTTTACCTATGCCTCTCTGGACAAACCCTTAGCTCAGGGCCAACTTGAAATTGGTGTAATGAAAAAAATATACGATAGGATAGTTAAGAATCTGAAAAATGGGCGCTGACTTTAAAACATTCTGCATAATTGGAGATCCCATAGACCATTCATTATCTCCTGCGATTCATAACGCTGCTTTTAATACCTTAGGGCTTAATTGTAGCTATATCGCCTTCAGAGTGCAAGAAGATCAATTGAAAAATTCTCTTGACTCTTTACGAGCTATAAAGATTGGCGGATTTAATGTAACTATGCCACATAAGGTAAAGGTACTAGATTATGTTGACCGCAAAGATAATACTGTACAGTTGGTAGGAGCAGCAAACACGGTCAATAATGAAAATGGGAAATTTTGTGCATATAATACCGATGTTATAGGATTCATTAAACCCTTACATGAACGAAAGGTCGATTTTAATGGATTTGAAGTAATTATTTTGGGGGCTGGCGGTGCTGCAAGAGCTATAGCTGTTGGTTTGTCAGGTGAAAAAGGAATCAGAAATATTAATATTTATAATTGGAATACTGAGCGAGCCGTTAAATTATCAAATATTGTAAAGAAAATGGGATTAGAATCTACTATTATTTCTAAGGACGACATTCAGAATACTGCTTCGAAGTGTAATCTCATTATAAACGCTACTCCTCTGGGTATGAATAACGAGAAGAGTTTGATAAAGTCCTCTAGTATAAGAAAAGAGGCAATAGTATATGATATTGTATATAAGCCAATAATTACCAATTTAGTAGAAAATGCTAAAATCGCCGGGGCTGAAATAATCTACGGATACGAAATGTTACTCGAACAAGCAACTGCATCCTTTAAAATATGGCTTCAAATGGATCCACCAGTTGAATCTATGAAAAAAGTGCTATTCGGATTGTTTGGAGAACCTGCATGAGTATAAAGGTAACAACAATCGTTCATGGGGCTATATCTATTGTAAATGCTATTGCAACGGGATTTGGCTCTGCAATGGGCATTTCTCTTAAAGTCAAAGTTGAAATAAATTCAAAGAAAGGTTCAGGAATAATTTTTCAAAAAGGAGCAGGAAGCACCATGATAAAAAAAATAATCTATGACGTGCTTGCGTCCAAATATCTTAACAATAATCAATTATTAATTAATATCAATTCAGAGATACCCTCAGGCATGGGATTGAAAAGTTCAAGTGCAGTATCAAATGCCGTAGCTCTTGCATGTAAATCACTCTTGAATAGAGATATCAATGACGATATTGTTCTAAATAGTGCCATAGATGCTTCGTTGTATGCAAAAACTACAATTACGGGTGCATATGATGATTCCACTGCATGTTATTATGGCGGATTTGTTACCACTGATAACTATAAGAGAAAACTCTTGAAACGAGAAGATTCACCGAATGACATATTCGCTGTAATATATTTGCCCAATAACAATAAAAGGGGAGATGTTACGAGACTCAAACTTCTCTCAGACATATATCTTGAAGCCTTCCAATTGGCTTATTCAGGACAATATTGGAAAGCTATGACACTAAACGGGGTATTGACATCTTCTTTAATTTCAAATAGTTATAATATCACCAGATTATGTCTTGAAAATGGTGCTTTGGCAGCTAGCATATCAGGAAACGGACCCGCAATTGCTGCGGTAGTACATGAAAGCAAAGTACAAAGGGTTAAATCAATTTTATCTAATTTAAACGGCAGGATCATAGTTTCACAGACTAACAACCAGAAAGCAACATCTTTGAGAGAAGTTGGGTAAAATATTCGTAACAAGATCAAAATTAAATGGTATCGTTAAGTGTCCACCTAGCAAAAGCTATACTCACAGAGCAATATTCATTTCATCTTTGGCACATGGAAAATCACATGTTATTAATCCTCTAATATCAAGAGATACAATTGCATCCATTGACGCATGCAGAGCATTCGGAATAAAAATAAAAAGAAGGGGCCAGGAATTAATTATTACTGGAAAAGATACTCTAAAAGTTCCTAATAATGTTATCAATGTAGAGAACTCTGGGACAACAATGCGTTTCATTACAGCTATTTCATCACTGGTAAAAAGAGGGTATGTTGTAATCACAGGAGATGATAGCGTAAGAAAAAGACCAATGGGACCACAATTAATTGCCTTGAGACAACTTGGCATTAATAGTTTTTCTGCTAGAAAAAATGACAGGGCACCTATTATTGTGCAGGGAGGAAGAATTAGTGGAAAGCACGTTACTATTGACGGTTCAGTTTCAAGTCAGTTTATTTCAGGAATTCTAATTGCTGGCGTTTGTGCTGAATCGTCAATTTCAATCAGTGTACTTGGAAAACAAGTATCGAAATCCTATATAGAATCTACGATTAATGTGATGTCTAAATTTGGAGCAGAAATAAAATATTCCAAAGATTATAAAAGATATAATATATTAAGTACAAGATATGTACCCACTACATTTACTATACCGGGAGATTTTTCTACCGCATCCTTGTTATTATCTGCAGGAACACTCGTAGGTGATGAAATAACTGTCCACAACCTAAATTTTTCGTTACCACAAGGGGATTCTAAAATTCTTGAAATACTAAAGAAAATTGGGGCCATAATTAGTATAGATAAGAGGAATGGTACTGTAAAAGCTTCTGGAGCTCAAGAACTTGATGGGGGTGAATTTGACCTCTCAGATACACCTGATTTGCTCCCTGTTGTTGCTATTTTATCTTTAAAGTCGATAAATCCTGTAAGGATATTTGGCGTTTCTCACGCGCGTTACAAAGAAACAGATAGGTTAAAAATAATTGCATCTGAGCTTAGAAAACTTGGAGTTAATACGAAGCTATCTTCTGATGAAATTATGATAATCTCACCAAAAAAACTAAAGAATGCCTGCCTTAATTCGCACAATGATCATAGACTTTTCATGAGCTTCGTGATAGCAGCGATGCTGACTGAAAAATCTGTTGTTGATGGACTGGAATCAGTCGATGTATCTTACCCCTCGTTTGTACACGACATGAGAAGAATTGGCGCAAAATTAAGGTAGCCTCTATTTTATTCTCATTACTCTTTTAAGGTCTGAATGTAACGCAAATTAACATAAAGGCAACATATATGACACACAAGTGGTATCAATATCCATAAAATGACCGGGAATGTACTAGGGGAACAACTGACTCTAACTAGTTTTGGCGAAAGCCATGGGAGATGTATTGGAATGGTACTAGACGGTTGCCCTTCTGGACTTCCACTCTCTGAATCAGATCTCCAGATAGAATTAGATAAACGTAAACCTGGACAATCAATAATTACGACTCAGAGAAAGGAGGAAGATAAAGCAGAAATATTATCAGGAATTTTCAATGGTTATACAACTTCAGCTCCTATATGTGCAATAATATGGAACAAGGACTCAGATTCTAGACCATACGAGGTGATTAAGAATACTCCACGGCCAGGACATGCGGATTATCCATCTTTTGTAAAATATGGGGGATTTGCCGATTATAGAGGGAGTGGGAGATTTTCTGGAAGATTAACCGCAACTATGGTCATGGGCGGTGCGGTAGCGCAAAAGCTCTTGAAATATTCATTAGGAGTTGAGACTATTGCTTATACTACTCAAATAGGTCAAATAAGTTGCAGTTCTTTATCGTACGAAGAGGCAAAACAAAATAGATATACAAATGAAGTTCGTTGTCCCAGTCCTAAAATTGCTGAAAAAATGAAATCTAATATTATTGAGGCGAGGAAAAATGGTGATTCGCTGGGAGGAATTGTTGAGTGTATATCCGTAGGTTTGCCAATAGGTTTGGGTGAACCGATATTCTCCTCAATGGAATCTGATTTAAGTAAGGCACTATTCAGTATCCCATCCGTAAAGGCTATAGAATTTGGGTCTGGTTTCTCAGGCACTAAGCTAAAAGGCTCTCAAAATAATGATGAATATGCAGTATCTAAGGACAACAAGATAATAACAAAGACGAATAACTCAGGGGGAATTTTGGGAGGTTTAACTAACGGAATGCCATTAGTCATCAAAATTGGATTTAAACCCGCATCATCGATCGCAATAAAACAAAAAACAATAGATCTAGTTTCAAAAACTGAATGTGAAATTGTTGTTCCTGGAAGGCATGACCCGTGTGTTGTTCCTCGAGCTGTACCAGTCGTTGAGTCTTTAGTATCTTTCATTTTGGCTGATCACGCAATTAGGTGCGAGCTGATTCCACCTGTATTAGGCGATAGAAAAAATGAGCATTGAAAACGAGCTCAAACTAGAAAAATTGAGGGATGAGATGCGACTTGTTACTGCAGATATAATAAAGCTGGTGCAAAAAAGGATGAGTGTTGCAAACGAAATTGGGAATATTAAGAAAAATCTTATGATGAAAATAGAAGACATTTCTGTTGAACAAGATATTGCACGATATGTTCATGAATTGGGAACACAAATCGGCTTGAACAATCAATTTATTGGCAGATTATTGAATTTATTATTTGTCGAGTCAATAAATATTCAAAAAACAAATGCATCAAAAAAAGAACCTAAGTTGGATCATATGACGATGTTTTTGAAAGCAAAACAACTTGAGTCTGAAGGCAAGAAAATAATTCATTTGGAGGTCGGCGAACCTGATTATTTGCCTCCAGTTAATGTCAAGCATGAGTTACTGAAAACTTTTGATAAGAAGAGGATTCACTACACTCAAACCAATGGGATTCCTATCCTGAGAAAGTTAATAGCTGAAGACAAATCAGTAAAGGAAGAAAATGTGATCATTACTCCAGGTGCAAGGTTTGCAGTGTTTAGCGTAATGATGTCTAACACTTCAATTGGAGACGAAATTATCATTTCTGAACCTGCTTGGCCGGCTTACAGAGATTGTGCAAATTTTATTGGTGTAAAGGTTAAGGCAATAAGAACCAATGTAGAACAAAAATGGGATCTCGATTTGGATCAATTGGAACAGATGATTACTCCGAATACTAAAATGATAGTTTTAAATTCTCCTAACAATCCGACTGGAAAAATAATCCGAGAAAGAGAGATTCTCGGTATCCTCAAATTAGCTAAAGAAAATGATCTAGTTGTACTTAGTGACGAAGTATACTCGAGATATTCCTATATTCCCTTTAAGAGCATTCTAGAATTTGAATACGATAAGAGTATAATGATATCTTCATTTTCAAAAAGTCATGCAATGACAGGTTTTAGAGTTGGATATGCAATAAGTTCAAATGATATAATAGACAGAATATCCAAAATTCAAGCGATGGCGATTACCAGTGTTGCAGAGCCAATGCAGTATGCCGCTGTTGCTGCGATAAAAAGTAACGTTACTAAGAATATATCGTTAATGAAAAAACGCCTAGATTTCATAAAAAGTGAATTAGAGAATTTACCTTGCCAATTCGTTTATCCAGACGGTGGTATGTACTATTTTGTTAGAATTAATAATAATATAGATGTTAATAAGATTATATTTAACCTGTTAAATGAGGGAGTCGCTGTAGCACCTGGAATTGGATTTGGAGAGACATATTTCAATTTCATAAGAATTTCAGCTTGTCAACCAACTAAATTGCTAAACGATGGATTAAAAATATTAAAAAAAGTTATGAATGTGCGATAAAATGGCTAAATCAATAGCGATTATAGGTACTGGTAAAATGGGTCTTTGGTTCTGCAGCTATTTTTCAAAAAAAAATAATTTTAATGTATCATTGTTTGATAAGAGAAAAATCAATTTAGATCCAAGAAAATACTCATACAACATAACGATCTGCAACTCTTTGAGCACGTGTGTTAGAAACGCGGATATCGTACTTGTATGCGTACCAATTAGGGTAACAATCGCCATCATTAATAAATGCGTACCAATTATGAAAAAAGGCGCTTGCTTAGTAGAGATATCTTCACTTAAGGCGGATATCTTTGATACTTTGTTAAAAATTCCGGATGATTTGGTACCTCTTTCAATCCATCCGATGTTTGGTCCAGGGGCTAAAAGGTTACGTGATACTAAAATACTGATGATACCGGTTAGAAACAAAATGACAGAGCAAAAATTAGTTAAATCTTTATTTAATGAGGCAGAAACAATAGTAGTCAAAGATCCAAAATATCATGATTCATTTATGGCCGTAATTCTAGGGATGGTTTATTACGTTAATTTGTTGTTTGCTGTTACCTTAAGCAAAGAAAATATTACATTATTAAGAAAATTTTCAGGAACAACTTTTTATCTTCAAGCATTGCTATTTGAAAGCATTTTAACAGATAATTCGTCACTAATAACATCACTGCTTGCGGATAACAAGGAATTATTAAGGTATCTAAAAAAATTTAATCAAGAATCTGCTAAATTATTCTCCATAATAAATAAAGATAAACATAAGCTCGGAAAAAAAATCGATAGGATAAAGAAGGATTATACCAACAAGGGAAACATTGCAGCATCATACGAAAAACTATATTCAATAAGATCTGAAATGAACAACAAATGACTGAAAATGTACTAACTCTTCCAGATATTAGGCCATGAAAGAGCTTTAATCTTTGACCTGAATTAACTATTGCAGATATTCATATTAATCATGTTTTTGAATAGAAAGAGCAATAATTCATGATAAAAAAAATTGCTACGGATTTATGTTGCTTAAATGAATCATGCAAAAAGGCAATACTAAGCCTAGAATCATTCGTAGGAACGAACGATGAATGCGTAGAAGGATTTCTCAGTTGTAATATTTGTACCTCGAAATACCCCATAATTCAAGGTATCCCAATTTTATTAGAAAATTTTAATAAATATGCATGCAAAAGAATTATTACTTTTGGTAATTGGATACTAAATTCTAAATCACCTGAAATTAGATCGTTTCTTAAATCGGAAGGTGCAAAAATTCCTGTATCTACATACAATGACCGCTACGAAGAGAATGGCATTTGGTATAAACCTTATCTGAATACTCATAATCGTTACCCCGCAAATGATAGGTTATTATCGTTATTTAAGAATGAAATAAACCCTCATCATATTTACAAAATATTGACAACTGAAGAGATTAATTTGAATGGAATTGGATTGGACATTGGTTGCTCTATAGGTACAAGCACCTTTGAAATGTCAAAAAATCTGTCGTATGTATTCGGAATAGACCTTTCGTTTTCGTTCATATTGAAGGCTAGAAAAATAATGGCTACTAGAAAAAGAAGGAACATGGAATTTTTAATTGCAGATGCTACAAATCTGCCATTTAAATCGAAATTCTTTCAAAGCATAATTGCCTTAAATGTAATTGACAGAATAGATTTCAATAAATTAATTGTCGCAGTAAATGGTTCTTTAAAAAAGAATGGCAAATTGATTTTAATGGATCCTTATCATTTTGTCGATAATTATGGTAAAGATAAATTTGATTCGAACCAGATCAGGAAAAATTTGGGAAAATTTGGATATAAAATAAATAAAGAAGAGTCGTATATCCCATGGATATTGAAAATGAATGATAGGACATATCTCTTTTACTTTGTGGATTTTATAGTAGCAAAGAAAAAATAATTAAAATTCGTTTGATAAGAGTCAATATAAATTTTCATGCAAAACATAACAACGATACTTCAGACCAATTAAACCTCAATTCAAATATCGTTAAGCTCATTTATTCTTATTCCTCAGTGGATTTGCAATAGCATCTAATGTATTACCAATTAAGAAGAAAGCCAAACCGGTTAAAGCAATCATAAGCCCAGGAGGAATAATCCACCACCATATACCCCTTGAAGCGGCATCAGCGGTATTTGCATCGTGAAGTATTTGTCCCCAAGTAGGTAATGATGGGTCACCTAAACCAATAAAACTCAAAGCAGCTTCCGCAAGTATAGCTGCAGGCACAGCGATTGCTATACTCGCAAATGTCAATGGAAGTAGTTGTGGAACTATGTGTTTGAAAATTACCATTAAATCTGACTGTCCCATTAGTTTAGCTGCTTCCACATATTGATAATTGCGAATCTGCATTGCAATACTTCTAATTACTTTTGCAGTTCCCATCCAGCTAAAAATTAGTATAAACCCGATTATTAAAAAGATACTACGCCCAAATGTAATCGACAGAAGAATAAGGAGCGGCAAGGTTGGCAAGGCATAAAATATATCGTTGACTCGCATCATTGTCTCATCAGTTCTCTTTCCTCTATATCCAGCTATCACGCCATAAATTAGTCCAATTGCTATCGAAAATATTGAAACAGTTAGTCCTATGAATAATGCTATAGGGGTCCCCCATATGATCCCAACAGCAAGATCTCTTCTCAAATCATCAGTTCCCATGATACCAAATACTTTACCTCCAAGAATTAAGCCAGCATCTTCCACACTACTGTAATTATCAAATAAATAGAACCTTTCTGATATTTGATACATTCCTTTAAGGACATTTGGTTTATTAGTATCTGAAAATATTACTACTTGTGGTTCAAGACCTGATATAGAATAATTAAACAAGGATTCGTATTGCTTCAATGACTCTTTGATATTTTCGTTTGTAGAAAATATTCTGTCTGAAAAACTAGTGTTAATATTATTTGTTGGAGGTAATGATGAATAATATATAGTAAAGGTATTGTTATCAGGTCTGTTAATATCAATTTGCAAAACAGGAGGTATATCACCATATTTGACTGAGTAAAGAAACATCATGTCATCAGGAAAACTATCGGCTTGCATATCCACTTGAAATGTATAATTATCTACTCTAGTCCCTTCTGATGACTCTGAACTAACTTTTGCGTCGTTCTTATCTAACGATAAATGCTCGAATTCTTTGGGTCCAAAAAAATTAGTCCAAAATGGAGCCACTGTTTTTGGATTATTAATCCAATAATCTGGATCATTCCACCGAAAATAAGATTCAATTGGGATAATTAATGGTGCGACTGCGCTCAATACCAATAGAAAAGCAATAATTGTTACTCCAATAATACCACGACGAGATCTTAATAAACCTAAGAGTAATTTTTTTTGCAATAAATTAGCTACCTTTCACCCTGGGATCCAAGAGAGTATAAGAAATGTCAGTAATGAATATTGTTATCAAAAACAGAACTGTAGAAACAAAAGTAAGACCAATTATAATTGGAACATCAAACACTCCAATTGCATCATAATAGAGTTTCCCCATGCCCGGCCAATCAAAAACAGCCTCTGTAATAATTGCCCCTCCAAAGGAAGCTGCTAAAGCCAGTCCTACAGCAGTAGCTATTGGCGGTCCAGCGTTTCTTAACGCATGTAAATATAAAATTTTTCGTCTGGAAATCCCCATTGTTCTTTTTGCATGAATAAAATCTTCATTCAAGATGTTTATCAAGAAATATCTCACAATATACGCCCACGCACCAAATGAAACAATGACCAATGTAATTAGTGGCAAGGTCATATGATATAGTAGATCAATAAAATAGGTAGGATCAGACGGCGAGGAGAGAGGAGTTGCGCGGGCTGGAAATATATGTAATGTAAAGGCAAAGATTATAATCATTAACATAGCTACCCACCATGTTGGAAAGCTGTTACTAAATATTGCAAAAGTTGAATTTGCTTTATCCCACCAGGATCCTTCTTTACTTGCGACGTATGATCCTAGAAAGATACCAATAACAGTAACGCATATAGTCGCTGTAGTAAACAACAAGAGAGTTTTAGGAACTTTTTCGAATATTATATCCCTTACATTAGATGAACCATAATCTGTTGTAAAATAATGAGACTTTCCCAAATCCAAGGTCATTACACTAATAATTCTGTGAATTAATTTTGATGGAGTGAAGGAATCTTGATCCAGCCCAGAGATTTTATACCTGAACTGGATTTGATCATTTATGTAAGATGATCTTTCATTTGAATTTTCAAACTTAAGTGTTCCTTGAGTTACTTCCTCTATCACCTGATTGCGGATAGCCTCTTTCTGTAGTTCATCAAAAGTTGAACCTAGTAGAATTACGGTTATAAACAGAGTCGCAAACAGTACCAAAAACATATTAAACGAACGAAAAAGTAAGGTTCTTCCTAGGCCCATTGCTTTTACTTTATTTATTATGAAGATATCTTAATAAATGCATCATCTTTAATCGTTTAATCGGTGGAACACCATTAGCAGATCTACTCCTTTGCATTGCAGCCGAATTCGGTTTAAGTCATTTAGTTAGTTTTTGACCACAGGGTTTGGTACACTTATAAAAATACCACTATAGATATCAGGTCTTAGTGCGTAATTACTCTTTACAAATAATTGAAAGTTATTAGGTCCAATAGACATCGCTTTAGTAGAGCTGCCATTAATCGCAATTAGGAAATTGCCATTATCATCGATCCATTTACCCGTCCCTTGTGTTACCTGATGATTGTCCTTATCAAATATAAAATATGTTAATGTTGCATTACTGATATAGTTACCACCAATAGTCACATTACCTGAAATTTTTAGAGGCAAACCCCTTGTAACTATTTTTGGATATTGAACTTTTTCAAATTTCGCTAATTTTGGAGATTCATAAATAGACCAGTATCCCTTTGGAAATGGATAAGAGCTATCTCTAAATGCAGCGAGGGATACTACTCTGCCTGCTGGATTATAGTTCTTAATCTCATATGGGCCATTGCCAATTATTGCATGGTTGTGTTCTGTTATCCATTTTATACTTGCATCATATCTCTTCAAAGCCTCATCAACACTAACCATGCCCTTTAGTGGAGCAGGTACAAACCCCTCTGCTTTCATTTTTTCCAGTTCTTGTTTTATAGCTTGTGCATGACTGGGTATTATCAAAGATAACCATTCAATGTTTTTGACAGTTGCTTCCGTTCGTGAGTACGCAAAGACTCCGTTTTTTACCAATCTCTCTATTGCCGCATTAACCTCCCAAGGGGATGTTGCCCAGACCGAAGCAAAATCAGCTATTTCCTTCTTATCAAAATGCCAATAGTCAACAAATGATACAAGAGTACTGTTATTTAGAAACTTCGTACCACGGAGATATTTTAATGCAACTTGGGCCGGTTGGGCATACTCCGGGTCATATGTTTGATCAGTTGAATTAATCTTGGATGACCACTCATATGGAAAATAAAGTTGGTATATTAGATCAGCCTTGTTCATAGCTTGCCCGTTTTGCCAGTTTGAAAATACCAAATGAAGGGTAACCTTACTCTTTGAAGTATTCTTTCCAACATCCTCCCATTTTTGGTCAGATGGATTCCACGTCACCGCATCATTATCAACTGCGAGTCTCTTTTCTGGCCCCATAGTTGTAATATTTGTCCATTCGTTTCTCAAAGGAATTACTTCACCAGTATATGGGTTCCTAGATGTAGGTGAATCTGATACTAATGAAAGAATATTTGTGCAGTAAATATCATTACAACCGCCAACGTTATTCCATGCACCTTGATAAACCTCCTTAACACCAACATTTATAGAACTTGTATTTTTTATTGATCTTGCATTTATGAGCGACTTACTTGTAGAAATACCTGCGCCAAAATCATTTATTAATCCTTTAATTGACGAAGACGCGGCATATGGATCAATATTCTGAGCAACGAAAAGTCGTACAGATTCTTGTATCCCTAAGGTTAGTGCTTGTCGTAATAATTCATTTCGTTCCTCTTCTGAGGTAAAATTAGAAAACTCGATACTTTGTGTTATTTTATCAAGTGTTGAATTTTGATAATTCCAAAAGGATGGATTTCCTCGTCCAGGCATACTGCCAAAATATGGTGAGTACATTTGAGCAGCCGTGGAAGGGTTGTATCTAACAAATTGAGATGTTCCTCCAAAACCTTCGGTGTAGACTTGCCAACTTAATTCCTGGGGGTCTTTACCATAGACTACGAGATTCGCTTTATTTAAATCACCGTAGTCTCTTTGTACGGTAAATCCAATTTTTTCAAGTTCATTCGCAAGCATTTCACCCATGGATTTTCTTGGCAGATCATCACTTCGTATCATAAGTTTGATTGAGATGGGTGACCCATTGTATGTCCATTTACCATCGAGCTTTGTCGCTCCATGTGAAATCAGTGATTTTTCTATTATACCTTTTGCAAGACTTGGATTATATTTGAAATTGTAAGACTCTATAACTGGAATGAGAGCTTCGTATTCGGGTGAAGAGATTCCAAACGGGTCTATCTGGACACTTCCATATCCGTTTAGAATTTCATCTACGACAAATTCTCGATTTATCAAGTAATTTACTGCAAAACGGATTTCTTTGAATTGGAATGGATTTAAAATGTTTGGATTCTTTGATGGTGCGGGATTTAGCAGAAAACCGAACGAACCTGCATTCTTCTCATATATTTTTACGTTTGGATCCTTTGAAATAGATGCTACAGTTTCCAGAGGTATTCTAAAGAAATATGTGTCAAGATTTCCTGCTTGAATATCATGTAGGGCTATATTTCCGTCCAGATATTGAATGAATTGTAAGTTATCGGTATATGCGCCCTTTTGACTTGATTCTAGCGCATTCATGGTTGTAAATGAGGAAACTATCACTAC
>JAJPIN010000055.1 GCA_021324715.1 Nitrososphaeria archaeon | reverse complement strand
TTTGATTTTTATAGTTTTACATACTAAAATATAATGTGTTACTAAAATTAAGACATCATCGCTAGAGTAACTTAGGAGGTAAGATAAAATTCCAACATTTAGGAGTAATTGATTCCATATTGTATGGTAATTGTATGGCAAATAGCAATTAAAATTCAAATTCTTAAATCAAAAAACCATATAAAGCATATGACAATTTATTAATATATACTTAGTACAAAATAATACCAATATTGCCAACCGATACAAATCATATTAAATTGGAAGAATTTTACAAGAGATCTAATGTAAAATTAGGCGATTTGGTAATGATTGAAACCGATAAAGGAACGCATGAGGGCATTTTGATTCCAAGATACGAGTATGCAGACGCTTATCATTTAGTTTTGAAATTGAAGAGTGGATACAATATTGGTATCGATTTAGGAAAGATTAAAAGTATTAAAAAAATTAGCGAAAAATTGGATCCAGTTTACAAACCCGATTTGTTCACTAAATACAAAGACTATTTTTCTCAAAAGAATAGTGATAGAGATTTTCCACAAGGGAAACTACCACATTTATCATTATTGAGCACAGGTGGAACGATTTCAAGTAAAATTGATTATAGGACAGGAGGCGTAATGGCAGCACTGACAGCAAAAGAACTCAACGATTCAATACCCGAACTCAAGGGGATTGCAGATATTGATACCGATGAAGTTTTGAATGAGTATAGTGAAAATATCAAACCTGAGCATTGGTCATTAATTGCAAAAAAGGTCGCTAGTAAAATATTATCAGGAAAATACGATGGGATTATTGTATCACATGGTACAGACACAATGCACTATACTTCTGCAGCACTAAGTTTTGCCCTTCAGAATCTACCAATCCCTATTGTAATAGTTGGCGCCCAGCGATCGTCAGATAGGCCTTCATCTGATGCATCATTGAATCTTATAGGTGCTTGCAACTTTGCAACAAAATCTAAATTTTCGGGGGTTTTCGTTGCTATGCATAATTCAATCTCTGATGATATTATCGCTTGTCATATTGGAACTAGGGTTAGAAAAAATCACACAAGTAGAAGAGATGCGTTTCATTCAATTGATGTGTCACCTTTTTCCCTAATCAAGAAAGATCAAGTAGAGATATCTAAGCAATATGTAGACTTGATAATTCAAGAAAGGCACAATAATGTTGAAAGTATGATTGTAAAACCAGACTTTGAAAATAAAGTTTCATTATTAAAATTTTATCCTGGATTTGATTGCAGTATGATTGATTATTGCATTGAGCTCGGGCATAAAGCAATTATTCTAGAAGGTACTGGTTTGGGTCACGTAAATAAGGAATGCTTTTCCAAGATACAAAACGCTGTTAATGAAGGGATATTAATATTTATGACTTCACAATGTATCTGGGGCAGAACTGCCCTTACGGTCTACGATACTGGAAGAGACCTATTGAAACTTGGGGTGATTCCTCTATCTAATACAACTTCTGAGACTGCATTAGTAAAAGCTATGTGGTGCCTCGGGAACTTCACAGAAAAAAAAGAAGTCATAAAAACCATGACTAGCAATATTGCCAACGAATTTACAAACCGATTAGTAGTTGAGTAATTATGGAATGTGCTCTGAATTCACTCAAATCCTACGGAAAGTAAATTTAGTATTGGTATATTAGGAGCCTCATAATGTTGATCAAGAACTAATGCTTCGATGATTGTACTCTTAGGCTCGGAATGGATCGTTAATTAAAATTAGTAGAATTAATTCTAACACTTAACTTAGGTATTGTATAGTGATTTTGTATTCATCAATAGTATCGTTGTATACAAGCAAAATTTTTCATGTTAATTTGTGTTATTATTATATAATTCCACTTGCTCACCGCATGGACTGCCGTAAAATCAGTTATGGAATGCTTAAATTTTCAGTCTTCTGACAAAATCCCAGCTATTCTAACATGGTAGGAAATTCAAATTTACTGCGTTGTTTCAGCAGGGCCAAGTTCGTAAATCCTATGTCCGCTGTACCCTCCTATTGATTTCACAATTCCTTTAGTTTCAAGAGATCGTAAAAATGAATTTGCAACAGAAATCTTTACGGCCATTAGCCTTGCCAACGCTTGACACGTGATCGGTTTCATATTTTTTAAGGTCTTTAAACCCTGAGGTTCTTCAATAACCATTAATGATTTTTGTTTTTGTTTAATTGGACCTTTTTTTTCGCCTTTCTTTGCTTTCTCCTCTGCAGACGGACTGTCCTTTGATGATTTTTCACTGCTCCCTAATGATTTTTTCTTGGCTCCTCCCATAGTAACATCACTTTCAATCCAGTTTATATTTCTATGGAAGAGGTCTAATAGGTTTTTCATAACAGAGAATATATTCCAACAGTTGACTCGAATTGTTTCAAAATTTAGTTTGAAATATTTTAAAACACCCTCCTGTAACAAATAATGTTGGATTTTTCCATTCTTGTTAAAATTTTGGAAGAGATGGAACGAACAGCAAGTAGATTAGAACTTACAAATTATTTGGTTAACCTTTTCAAAATTACATCCTCAGATCTCATTGACAAAGTAATCTATCTCATTCAAGGCAAAATTAGACCTGATTACGAGGGAATCGAAATGGGAATAGCTGAAAAAACGATTATTCGAATAATTTCACAGATCTCAAATATTTCAAGCGATGAAGTCCATCACAAATATCGTGAAATAGGAGATTTGGGAAGTGTTGCAGAAACAATTTTGAGAACCAAGGTTCAGAAAACACTGTTCAGTGCTTCCGTTACTATTGAAAGGATTTATTTTGTTTTCGATAGGATATCAAAAACTGCTGGCAAGGGATCTCAGGAAACAAAATTGAAATTGTTGGCAAGTCTTTTTAATGATTCATCACCGGCGGAATGCAAATATGTTATCAGGTTTGCCTTAGGCACATTACGTCTAGGAATTGCTGATAGTACAATAATGGATGCATTAGCACTAGCATATACAGATGATAAAAAAAATAGAAAAATTTTGGAAAGCGCTTATAATGTCTCTAGCGATTTGGGAAGAGTTTCTAAGATTTTATCAAGAGATGGCATAGACGCAGTAGCTGCGATTAAGATTGAGTTATTCATACCTATTCGACCAATGCTTGCAGAAAGAGTTAAAACAAGTAAAGAGGCCCTCGAAAAGGTTTCCGGTAGAGGTGCTGCAGAGTATAAGCTTGATGGTGAACGAGTGCAAATTCATAGGAAAGGTACGGAGGTACAGATCTTTTCAAGGAGCCTAGAAAACATATCTCACTATTATCCTGATGTCGCTGAAGCCTCAAGAAGCATTTCTTTAAGGGATTTTATTATTGAAGCTGAAGTAGTTGCAGTTGATAAGTATACACGTGAGTTCCTTCCCTTTCAAGAGCTTATGCATAGACGTCGCAAATATGATATCACCAGGAACGTGGAAAATTATCCAGTTTCTATAAATGTTTTTGATATTCTTCGGGCGACAGGTAGGGATAAAACAATTCTTCCATATATGGAACGAAGAGATCTGTTAAAGAATGTTGTTACTAATTCAGTAGATACTAGAATAACACTTATTCAACAAAAGATTGTAACCAGTGAGGAGCAGCTCGAAAAATTCATGGCTAAATCAATACAATATGGTTGTGAAGGTATAGTACTGAAGCATACTAATAGTCCGTATAGAGCAGGAGCAAGAGGATTCGCCTGGATAAAAATCAAAAGAGAATATAGGAGCGAACTAGTCGATAGCTTGGATCTTGTTGTAGTTGGTGGTTCTTATGGAAGAGGTAGAAGAGTAGGTAGGTATGGTGCGTTGCTACTTGCAGTATACGATAAGAATGAAAATGCCTTTAAAAGTATCTGCAAGGTGGGAAGTGGATTTACAGATGAAAATCTTTCAGAGTTGTTTAAGGTGTTAGGAAAATACACGATACTAAAGAAGCATGCACGAGTTTACTCTAAGC
>JAJPIN010000001.1 GCA_021324715.1 Nitrososphaeria archaeon | reverse complement strand
CTTTTCAGGTAATGATACAGGAGTAGGCCTGGACCACTTTGAATGTTCTGTTGACGGTGCATCATTTAAAATTTGTACTAGCCCAATAGAGTTTAGCAGTCTACCGGATGGATCTCATACTCTGGAAGTTAGAGCCCAGGATAAGGCTGGTAATGAGGGTGCAACTCCTATCGCATTTTTGTGGACGATTAATACAAAGGCTCCTAATACTATTATAAATTCTGTCACCGATGGTAATAAGAACATAGTTACTAATAATAGCAACATCAGATCGAACATATTGACATTCGCATTCTCGGCTACAGACGTTGTAGCTAATGTAGATCACTTTGAATGCAGCCTGGACAATTCTGAGTTTGCTGCCTGTACCACTCCATTCACATTCCCTAATACACTAACTGACGGTCATCATACATTTAAGGTAAGGGCAGTAGATAATTCTGGAATAAGGGACCCAACACCCGTATTGTATAGCTGGACTGTAGATACTGAGGCACCAACTACTAGTATCAGCTCTGCTACTGATGGTAATAAAAATAAAATAACCCCTGATGGAAGCACACCGTCTACGTCGATGACCTTTGCCTTTTCAGGTAATGATACAGGCGCTGGCGTGGCACATTTTGAATGTTCTGTTGACGGTGCATCATTTACAACTTGCAACAGCCCTGCCCAGTATGACAACTTGGCAAGCGGTGCTCACAACTTACAGGTCAGAGCAATTGACAATGTCGGAAACCAGGGCACATCTATTGCGTCTTTCAAATGGAACGTAGACGCAACGCCACCGGTCGCATCTATCGACTCTGCCAGCGATGGTAATAATAATCCTGTAACCAATGGTGGTAATAGTACATCTACATCGATGACCTTTGCCTTTTCAGGTAATGATACAGGAGTAGGCCTGGACCACTTTGAATGTTCTGTTGACGGTGCATCATTTGCGACCTGTGAGACGCCACTCAGTCTTTCAGGCTTATCAATGGGGCCACATAGCCTTGAGGTCAGTGCCCGAGATAAAGTAGGAAATGAAGGGCAGACACCTGCAGCATTCTTATGGACTATTACAGCGCCACCTCCAGTTTCACCTACTCCTCCAGTATCACCACCTCAAGCTCCATCGGTAACTCCATCTCCTCAGGCAACACCTCAAAACATTACTACTACGGCTTCTAACATTACTACCACCACTCCAGCTCCTTCAACACCTCAAAACATTACTATTAGTCCAACTATTGGAGCTAACCAGAATATTGTAACTAATGAAAGTGCCAATATAACAACTACTACTGGATTGCCACCTGATACCAAGATAGTTTCTGCTGTTGGTTCATCTGGAAATGCCATACCTGATGATGGTATCACTCCGTCTACTTCGATAGTTTTTGTACTATCCTCACCAATTGCTGGTTTGGAGGCTGGAGGGGTTGCAGGCAATTTTGAATGCTCTACAGACGGGTCATCTTATTCCAGCTGTGCTAATCCCGTAAAACTTGACAATCTCTCTGATGGAGCACATATTATGGAAGCAAGGGCAGTTGATAGCGCCGGTAATAGGGATCAGTCACCTGCATCGTTCACATGGACTGTAGATACAGTACCACCTGACACAGTCATAAATTCTGTTTTTGATGGAAATAATACCAAATTAACGGACGGTTCAGACACGGAATCTACTAAAATCACACTTACATTTTCAGGTATCGATACCAGCGTAGAAGAAGGAGAGGAAAATGGAGTTAACCACTTTGAGTGCTCAATAGACAATTCATCATTGTCAACATGTACCAGCCCCGTAGAATACGATAGCGTAGCAAATGGAAGTCACACTGTAAAGATAATCACAATAGATAAATCAGGTAATAAGGACCCATCTCCTTCGCTATTTAATTGGAACATAATAGTGCCAACTCAGGGGACTCCTAATGCTAATAATACTGTAAACAACGTTACAGGTACTCTAAAGGGTATAACGGGTCCTGCCGACACTGTAATCGATTCTATTACTGACGGCAATAACAAAATTATATTTAATGGAACCAGTACTCCTTCAAATACCATTAGATTTGACTTTTCAAGTAATGTAGAAGCAGTAGACCGCTTTGAATGTAGCATGGACGGTTCAGGATTTGTTACCTGTACCAGCCCGTTTATTTTTCCTAATTTACCAGAAGGCAGGCATGTCTTTATGGTTCGTTATGTAGATGCTACTGGTAACATGGATGACACTCCAGCTGCTTTTGTGTGGCACATTACTAAATAAATAATATTAATACTTTTTTGTTTTCATCATGCCTCTGATGGGGTAATAGAAACTCCCAATTGCCGACGGAAATATCACATCAATATCAAGTCTTTTTCCAATTTAAGTCAGAAGTATAACGTGCTCACTAAGCATGATATGACCCTTTAATTCAAGGACTTTCTATGATAAGCGATTTTTCATCTTGGTTTTTTAAGCGTGATTTATATTATGACTTTGAATAGGCTAATATAAAATGCGTGAAGGTCTTGTTGGAACAACAAACAATTAAGGTCTGACAGCATTAACGGGCCGGTGGTCTAGCTTGGTTAAGATACCGCCTTGACATGGCGGGGTTCGAGGGTTCAAATCCCTTCCGGCCCACCATATTTTGAGCACAATTATCAATATTTGAGGAATGGATGGGACTTGCGATCTTACCATATGTAGTAAGAGTCTTACCAAATACAGTAAGATCATCATTGAATAATCCGCTTTTCTCAATCAAGGGAATCTCTAAATTTGAAAGAATTTTTAATTCTTTACAAGTTTGTAAGTTAGTATTGTTATATCCGGTGAGAAATAGTGCCCCCGTCAATGTGAAATGACGTTCTTCATGAGTATTTATGGTTTTTAGGATATCTAAAATTGTATTAGATTGCTTGGAGCATAGCACTAAAAATGTGAGTTTTGAATAGAAAATTTAAATACTAAATAACTCTCATGCTCTCCGATAATATCTGGTTGCATTAGTGAGGGGCAAAACCGTTCTTGTTACAACATCGATTGCTATTGCATTTACTGCATTAATTTTGTTTATGAGCAATTTTTCGGATGCAGTTGTACAAGAAAAGAAACAAAGTACAGGCTTTAAGCCCTATACAAATACTGATTACAATATAGAAATTGATTATCCAAAGAATTGGAAAAAAATTGAACATAATCTTGATACAAACGTAGTTGTTTACTTTACTGCTCCTGATACAAAAGACATAACCGAGCCTGCTAGTCTTGTAGTCGCCGATTTTCAAGTCCCTAATAATTCAACCTTGGACGAATTTGTGAATTTCTTCTTTAAAGAAAAATACAAGAACCCGAGTGAGTACAAACTGGTAGGGTCTTCTAATGCTACGTTGGCCGGTATGAATGGAAAACAGTTCATTTTGTATGAATATGAAAAGTCAATACTTGAGGGTTTTCCAGGATCTACAAGCAAAGTAATGAGAGTTCTTGCGTTAGATCCCAATACTGGTAATGGATATTCATTGAGATACGTCGCACAACCTTCATTATTTAAAAAATATTTGCCTATCGCCCAGAAAATGATTGATTCATTTGGAGTACTGAGCACCCAAACTCAAAATGGGACGGCATCGACGGATCAAAAAATCAAAAGTCAAAAAATTGTTAAAAATAACTATTCACAATTTACTGATTTGGATAGCAAATTCAACCTCAAATGGGGAACACTCGGATCAGGAAATGGTCAATTTCATCAACCTAGGGATCTAGCAGTAAATTCTCTGAATGGACTTTTATATGTAGCAGACACCCTCAATAACAGGATCCAAGTATTTGATACCGACGGCAACTATGTCTCGGAATGGGGCGAACAAGGTGTTCAGGATGGACAGTTCAATCATCCAGGCAATATCGGGATTAGTCCCTGGGGAGATATCTATGTAGCAGACACTGAAAATTCTCGAATTCAAAGATTTAATTCAAATGGAACGTTTATGTCAAAGTGGGGAGATGCCGGTACTGGCGTTAATCAGTTTAACTTTCCAGGAGACATGGCGTTTGATCCTTCAGAAAAATCAGTTTTTGTAACTGACACGGGAAATAATAGAATTCAAAAGTTTGATTCGAATGGTACATTTATTTCAGCATGGGGTTCGCTCGGAACCGGAGAGGGTGAATTAAATCATCCGGTGGGAATAGCATTCGATGATGTAAATAAAATTGTGTATGTAACAGACACTAATAATGATAGAATCCAACGATTTGATAAAAATGGAACATACATTTCAAGTTGGGGTATGACGGGAAATGGAGCTGGTGAATTCAAAAGACCCACAAGTATAGTTCTGGACAACCCAAATAAAGTAATCTACGTAGCAGACACCAATAATCATAGGATTCAAAAATTCGATTTAACGGGTCATTTTGTATCTAGTTGGGGATCACTGGGCATAGGTAACGGTCAATTT
>JAJPIN010000075.1 GCA_021324715.1 Nitrososphaeria archaeon | reverse complement strand
AGTGTGAAGGTAAATGAATATCTCCAAAGTGTCTCAAATACCGCAGTATACGCAGCCGGTGATGTGGCTAGTACAAAAGGGATTCCGCTAACTCCCGTAGCTGGATATGAGGGACAAATTGTTGCCGAAAATTTACTTAAAGGGAAACATTCACGACCTAATTATGAAGGCATACCTAGCGTAGTATTTACAATTCCTCCGCTTGCTTCAGTTGGTTTACACGAAAATTCAGCAAGGCAAAAAGGACTACAATTTAGAACAAACTTTCAAGATACCTCTTCTTGGTATTCTTCTCGTAGAATAATGGAGAGCTGTTCTGGCTACAAAGTTCTAATTGAAGAAACGACTAACCGTATATTAGGTGCTCATGTATTAGGACCACATGCTGAAGAGATCATCAATATTTTTGCGTTGGCAATTAGACTAGGTCTTAATGCAGATAAAATTAAACGAGGAATTTTCACGTATCCTACAAATTCTTATGATATCACATATATGTTATAATTGTGTTAAAAAATGGTATCGCCCCACATAATAGATTTAATCACCTGAGTGGATTTATATCTTAACAAGCATCTTGCCCATCTTTTCTCCTTTAAATAACCCAATGAAGGCTTTGGGTGCATTTTTAAGTCCCTCAAATACAGTTTCCTCCGATTTTATTTTCCCTTCACCAATCCATTTGGACATATTTGTACAAAACTCACCTAGCATATGATAATGATCCCTCACAATAAAACCTTGAATCTTTAGTCGATTGCTTATAGCTAGAAAGAGGTTAGGTGATCCTGACTTAGGGTTAGGAAATGATGGTACATTATATTGTGATATCATTCCACAAAGTACAATCCTACCAAAGGGGTTCATATTATCAAGGGCTGCATATAAGTGATTTCCACCAACATTATCAAAATAGATATCAATCCCATTAGGACAAAGTTTTCTTAGCTGCGGTGAAATGTTATCTTCTCCTACTTCTTTATAATTAAAAGCATCATCTATTTTTGCTTCATCTAGTAGCCACCTTACCTTTTCCAGAGAACTGGTGCTTCCCACAACATGGCAGCCCATTATCTTTGCTATCTGACATGCTACTGAACCCACCGCTCCTGACGCCGCGGAGACAAACACTGTGTTGTTTTTGCCTTCATTTTTTAATTCACCAATTTTTAAAATCCCAACATAGGCTGTAAGACCTGTCCTTCCTAAGACTCCCAAATAATGTTGGATCGGTGTCGACTTTGGATTAATTTTTGTAATACCGCTACCACTCATAGATGTCCAGAATTCTCTCCACCCAAAATTGCTATGCACATATTCTCCTACTTTAAATTGATTATTTTTTGATTCAATTATTTGACCTACACAATCACCTTCTAGAGGTTTGTTCAATTGAAATGGTGGCAGGTAACTCTTAGCATCCCTCATTCGTCCACGCATGTAGGGGTCTACAGACATCCATAAGTTTCGAACCAAGAAATGACCTTGTTTGAGACGCGGAACATTCACTTTGACGAACTCAAAGTCATTCTCAGTAGGAGTTCCTAGTGGACGGTCCTTCAAATGAATTTCATGACCGAATCTTTCGTCTAACATGTACTACATCAAATGAAGAAAATATATTTAAATTACCTCGATAAAAACGAACAGGTAATAAGTAACATTTTCAAATCGCCGTACTCTTGCTACGAAATACATTCTAGGACGGTGTCAATTCGCATTTCACTCCATAGTCCCTTGCAAAAAAGAGTAAGGAAAAATATTAGTATCAACAAATGAAAATAATGAACGATATTTATGGCATTCATCATGTTACGGCTATAGCCAGTGATCCACAAAGAACTGTTGATTTCTATACCTCTGTGTTAGGACTACGTTTGGTAAAGTTGACTGTAAATTTTGACGATCCAACTACTTACCATCTCTATTTTGGAGACGAATTAGGACGCCCTGGAACTATTTTAACTTTCTTTCCTTGGTCTGAGGCTCCAAAAGGTCACAGAGGAACAGGACAAGTAATCACTACATCGTTTCTAATTTCAGAAAAGTCAATAGACTTCTGGCAAACACGCTTGAAAAAAAATCAGGTAACATTTAACGGTCCATTCAAGCGCTTTGACGAACAAGTTTTGAGCCTATACGATCCCGATGGGCTGGAAATAGAGCTAGTGTCCCATTCTTCGGCACAAGATAGAGGAGTAAATGTTTGGAATGGAGCCGGTATACCTTCTGAGCACGCAGTTAGGGGTTTCTACTCGGTGGCAATATCAGAAGAAGGTTTTGAACGGACTGCAAGCATTCTGACACAAGAGCTTGGTTTTACATACGTAGGCCAGGAAAAAAGTCGCTTCCGTTACAAGATTCAAGATTCTGAAGCCGGTGCTAGCATTGTGGATGTATTATGCCTTCCTTATACTCCATTGGGCTATATTGGAGTAGGAAGTGTTCATCATGTAGCCTTTAGAACCACCACAGATGATAATCAAAAATCTCTTAGGGCCAATATTATTAAAGCAGGCCTTAATGCTACACCGATAATTGACCGAATGTATTTTCATTCGGTATATTTCAGAGAGCCAGGGGGTGTTCTATTTGAAATAGCGACAGACCCGCCTGGCTTTACCGTTGACCAAAAATCATCTGAACTTGGCGCTCGCCTAATGTTACCTAAATGGCTTGAGCCTGAAAGAAAGAATCTTGAAAAGATCTTACCAAGATTAAGATTGTCCAATACAAGAAAGGGATCCGAGTTCGAAAAATAATGAAGGATACAAATCTTGGTTTTATTCATCGATTCATTCCTCCTCATAGTAACGCAAATGAATCTAAGCAAACCTTGCTGCTTCTACACGGTACGGGCGGTACAGAGGATGATCTTATTCCTCTGGGAAATGAGTTGGCACCTAATGCTTCAATTCTAAGTGTAAGGGGTAGGGTTCTGGAGAATGGAATGCCAAGATTTTTTAGAAGACTTGGAGAAGGGGTCTTCGACTTGGAGGATCTGAAAATGAGGACCGATGAGTTGGCAGAATTCATAACTAAATCCTCTTCAAAATATATGTTTGATGAAAAAAGAATCATTGCAGTTGGATACTCTAATGGTGCAAATATAGCTGCTAGTCTCCTATTAAGGCGCCCTGAATCTCTTGCCGGTGCAATCTTGTTTCGAGCTATGGTACCGTATTCTCCGAATGTTATGCCAGACCTTTCAAATAAATCCATAATATTATTGGAAGGTCTGTATGATCCAATAGTTAGTACAGCAGAGGCCCAAAGGTTGTTAGAAATATTCACCAATGCCCAATCAAATGTTACATTGAAGTGGCAGGACTCGGGACATAACCTTACGAATGAAGACATAATCGCCGCTAAAAAGTGGCT
>JAJPIN010000036.1 GCA_021324715.1 Nitrososphaeria archaeon | reverse complement strand
TTATCGAGAACATATTTTTCAGAAAGGTAACTTCCCAGGAACCCTGCTGCACCGGTAATGAGAATTTTCATAACTCTTGTACCCCGCCTTCTAATTTCAAGATAAACCTTTTCATTTATTCGCAGTAATACTTTTCTGTTTTAAAAATGTAATATTTTAAATGAAACATTTCCAGCCTTTTTATTATGATTATGTCGAAATTTCCGTAAATTCTAATAATTGGAATGATAATTCAATGCAGGACTTGTTCGGCTCACGACTTACGATTTTATTAAAATGGTGATAAAATGAAGATACTTCACCTATCGGATGATGGACTCCCAGATTGGAGAGTTGAAAAATCCGCTCTAACAGCAAAGAAAAGCGGACATGAAGTATTTTTCGGTGGACGTCTGAACAGTGCAAGCCATTCTACTGTTTTTTCTGAAACTTATCCAATTGAGTGGACAGCTTCTGCCATGATAGGGATTCCGTACTATTATCACCGCGTCAAAAAGCAGATTGAAAGATTGGTGCAACAAGTTAGGCCAGATATAGTACATTCACACAACATTGGTTCGGCAAAAGTATCGCTTGATCTCAGCCTACCGCTAATATTTGATGATCATGAATACTTTAGAATGCTCTCACTCGTAAATGCCGAGAATCTAAAATATCAGTCTGGCCTCCCTTCAAAGTCAAGACTCGTCAGAGGGGCAGTACAAAGAATGAAATTATCATTTGTCTCTCGTCAAAGCATTTCTAACTGGATCAAGTGGGAGAAAGAATTGGTCTCTTCAGTACCTACTATAACCGTTTCAGAACAGATTGCGCGAGAGCTAAGCAAAGAGAAGGATGGAAGAACAAAAGAGATATTTGTAGTTCCTAACTTTCCTACGGAAACGGAAACGAATGAGTTTAGAAAACCTCAAAAAAAGGATTCTCTATCGGTCGTTTATGCGGGAGGTGACAGCAAACACAAACAGGTTACTAACAGGGATATTTCCGGATTAACCGACCTTTTTATGCATGCTGACATCGGAAATTTGACAATAATAGGATGGGAACCCGAGTATTCTGAAAAATTCAAGGCAACTGGATTCCTTCCTAGAGAAAAGATGTACGATGAGATGTTTAAAAACTCTATAGGATTGATACCTTGGAAGAAACACTGGTCTCATCGTTTTTTGAACCCAAATAAAGCCTATGAGTATGCTCATGCGGGTTTATATGTCATGTTAACCTCAGATTTAAAATCCGTAATTCATACACTGGGAGAAAATTGCCTAACCTTTGATGATTATGAGGACTTGGCTTCAAAACTACAGTATTATAAAAGAAACACTGATGAGCTATATGAGAAAAGATTTAAAATATTCAACTATGCTAGAACAAATCTAGTATGGGAGAAACACGATAAAAAGATCTTAGATGCATATAAATCAGTTTGATTTTTCTTTAGTGTGATTATTAATAATTAAGCTTTAACTATTCTAGTGTAAAGTAAAGTTCTCCCGCAAAGAAATAAGATTCGCGTTGCCACTGATATCACAACGAATAGTTTGAACTCACTTCAAATGTTATGAACATTTTGTACCATATTTCAAGACTTAATAGTTGTAACATTTTACTAATGTATCTCATATCGTAAGTTTCCTCAATTTTTTTAACTGAACGTTCGTAAAATTCACGGCTGATAATTTTGTCACGAAATATGCTTGCACCATCTAAAGCAGATATAACAATCTCTTTTGCGCTACTGGACCAGAGTTTTTTCAGATCCATACCAAAACCAATCTTTGAATCTGATCTATTTTTGCTATTTTTACTATCAACACGGGAAAGGATCTCCCTTAGCGGGATTTTTCCAATGCCGTTTTCCTTATTAAATTTGACAGAAGGAGGAATCCTAAATGACATGTCAATAATTTTTTGTTCTAAAATGGGTGAGATGCCCGTTACTCCAAAAGAATTAAAAAACTTGTCATTGGTTGGAACAAAGTCATAGATTAATTTTCCATTGTAGTCTGCTAGAAATACTTGATCTAATGGGTCCAACTGATTGTCAAAATACACCTTTAATATTGAATAAATTGGAGACCAATCAAACTTGATATTTTCTCCAAAGATATTTTCTTGGTCAGGAACCCAGTCCCGTTCATGACAGTCAAGATAATAACCAATACGTTGTTTCCAATCATCTATCTCTTTGATTAATTTCAGAAATTTGATGTATCTAAAAGTATAACCCCCAAATAATTCATCTCCACCATCCCCGGTAAAAATAACATTTGAATAATTTTTTGATTTTTCTATAAAGTAATATTGATATAAATTCCACCTTGGTTCTTTAATAATACTTATCATTGTTGGTAAATCCTTAAGAGGATTATCAATAGTAACATTATGAAAATCTGCTTCCTTCGATTCTGCTATTTTCTTGGCACACATTGCTTCACTTGTTTCGTCAAAACTAACAGAAATACAAGTGATATCTAACTCAGGATATTCATCTCTTATTAACGAGAGCATCAAGTTAGAATCAACTCCTGTACTTAATGCAAGTGATATTCTTTTTGGGTCAAGATCTGAAATTTTTTTAGTTATTACACTCCTCAATTCCTTTTCTATGTCCTTTGAAGATGGATATGC
>JAJPIN010000256.1 GCA_021324715.1 Nitrososphaeria archaeon | reverse complement strand
GTGGAAGCATCAGCCTTGGCACTTGTTAGATGATAACTTATTCCTCAAACTCGATTCAAGGAACATTTCTCCGTCCATATTTCATTTGTACATCAACTAGCCAGTCTACATCAGATAATGATCGCGTCAGCTTTGCAATCTTTATCACGTCTCTGATATCTTTAGATTTCATTTTATTCCACACAGAATATCCTATTCTTTCAGTTATGGTTCGCTCTAGATGGTACTTCTTCTTGAGCAATCTATTGGTAATCTCTATGAATTCATCAAAACTATACTCTTCTAATTGCAACTCCATGAATCTTGATCTTAGTGGAGGAATTAACTTAGTAACTTCGTTACTCGCAGCAAAAATCCACAATTTCATCTTCTTTTGTCTGGTTTTTCCTTTTAACTTTGTCTCCGAAAGAATTCCCGTCTCCATAACATTGAGCAAAGCCGCTTGATCATTCTTTTTCATCTTGTCAATTTCATCAACTAATAGGTATTTGGTATCATTTTCAAATAGATGTCCAACCATGCCAGGTCCAGAAGCACCGACTGAATCTAGGTAATAGGCATCATTTAGTTCTTCAGCCATTTCTAACAAAAAGACCGTCTTCGAGGAGGCAGGGGGGCCTGTCAACAGTATATGTACAGGTTCTTTTGATACTATTGATTTCATAAACAATTTCTTTATGTCAGAATAGCCAACTATATCAAAAAAGAATTTTTCTTCAGGTCCAATGTCTGATTCTTCTTGAATGCCAAATACGCTGTCTATCTTTTTAAATAAACTCTTGAACATTTTAATTCACGTTCATTTGAAATATATTGAGAAGGCGTATTAAAGGATCTGGTTTCATTTTCTAGTACGAATTCATACTGTCTGCTTTGCTTTGTATGTAAAGAATGATGTACCAATGTCAACCACACATTTACATCCAATCAATATTTTTGATGTTTGGTATAATATACACCCCTGATTGGTATAATATACACCCCTGATCGAAGTTAATTAAGTATTTCTAACGATATCAAATCGTTCTGTAAATTATCAGTTCTAGAATTAAGATTAGTTCTTTACATAAGTAGGTTGTTTAATCTATAAAAGTAACGTGTCAGTAGTGTCATCACACGAAAGTGTCAAAATTTGGAAAAGACCTCAGTCCAATGTCCTTAAACCTATGTCGCCCTTAAAAAATTCCGTTTCGAGAAGATTCTTGTCTCTTTAACAGGGCGATTTTTCAAATACTAATAATAACTAATCAAAACTTACAGAACGGTTGACAAATCGGCCTGATTTAAGATGACAAATCTTCCTTAATTTTCATTTTTTTCAGATTCATAATAAATAACCTATACTAGATCTTTTTTCATAATCATCCTCTAGATTCTTTTTAACACTGTTCTGGTTATTTGTCAATAATCAAAAATGGACAAGATGCCTTCATCAGCTTTAAGAGTGATTGCAGATCAAGAGTCATTGCAACTATTCTTTGCTATTGCCACAAAAAATGGTATGGGTAGCAAGGATCCGAGAAGATTAGGCAGTCTGTCGAAGAAGGAATACTACTCTAGGACAAGTTTAATGCTAGAAACAGGGCTAATCAAGAGAACCAAAGGGGTCTTCAGGCTGACGGCGTTCGGACAGGTGATGTATCAGGCTTGTCTTCAAATAGACGAAGCAGTACAACACTTTTCAGTGTTAAAGGTAATAGACGTTATTGACGAAAATACTGCGATTGAAGATGAAGAACGTGAGAAATTAATGACTTTACTCATGGAAAAAGATACTGACACAGCTTCAAATAAGAAGTAAATTCTTGCTTTAAGTAACGATATCGATAGGAATTAAAGGAAAATAAAAACCTTTACAATAAAAATACTCAGTTACTACTTATAAAGAAATATTCATTTTGGATATCGTTTTCTTAGTCATTTAATATCGAAATTCTATCTTGCAGCAAAAGAAGGATCCCTTCCTGAGTCATATTAAACCGTACAGTAGAGCCCTTGCTCTTTTACAGAGGCCCCCAGTTATTGATTATCTGTCCTCAAAACAATAACTAGATCTAAACTAGATTACAGACAATCGGACTGTTTTGATGTTTGATAAATACAGTCAAGCTGAAATAAATTGTTCTTGATAATACGATTATGAAATAGTAACGTCTTTGGTTATATCGAAGCTTTTGCCTGTTGTTTGATCCCTCAGTTCATTGCGTTTCGATCAATCCGAACCGTTCCAGAAAGGAGACTACAAGATTACATACATTATCAAGGATGTGCCTTCTGGCAACACATTCGGTATTGTAAAAGAAATAATTGCAACGTAATATTTGTGCCATCCAGGACAACAGTACTGCAAATTCTCTACTCGGATATCTTAATAAATTGAATACGAAGGTTAACTGGATTTAGTGATTTGGCGAATTACCAGTATGTTATCCATACACATTCTGATAAGCTTTTTTCATTATCTCAAAATATTTAGTGGGGTGGATATCTCCTTCTCCACTTACATTGTCGTACGTAATGTTAACTAGATTAAAGTTCTTGATCTCGTTGGGGACAAAGCTCCAATCCCAATAAGCCATTCCCCATATGTTAAGCCCCTTAAATTTCTCAACGATCATGTTTGCATCTGTCTGGCTTATATCACTTAGATTAGCACTTATCTTCCAGACTAGTTTACCTTCCTCATTAACAGTGCTAACTCGCTTTACATTATTCCATTCTCCGATATATAATGGCACACCAGCTATCCTGCTTGCATTCAAGATCAATTGCAGCTTCTCGGTCTGATATTTACCTGAAGGAATTCCATACATGCTCATCTTGAATATTACATTTTCTTTGTTTTTTGGAACCATTTTGGCCATGTTCTGAGAGTTAACTTCTATTAGATTTTTTAGATCCAAAGGAACATTCATACTGTATATTAAAGCCTTGTTTGTGACTTTTCGGAGTTCATCTGTCATGAATGTGTTGAATTTACCTATTTTTTCCCATTGATCTTTATTGTGCACTTGTGGTTCACTTAGAATTTCATAACCTAAAGTGCTAGGATGGTTATCAACAGTATTAACTATCTTTTTCAGAAATTCAGATTGAAGTGTCCACCCATCTGTACCATTAGTACTCTTAATTGTCCTATCCCACCAATTAGTCCACCATTTCTCTGCAGCAGAGTACTTGGATGCCCCTCCACTGGCCTGCTTGTATAATAGCGGGTCATTGAAGAGATATGCTGGAAACCCAGTCCCGCGTCCAGCACTCAGCCAAGAAGAGGTGTGGAACTGATGATTATCATATATTACCTTTATTCCGTATTTGTCTGCTGTTTTCGCTATGTATTCCAATTCTTTAATGAATGTATCCGGATCCCTTTCATACGATTCCCAGTAGAACCTGTAGCGGACATGATCGATAATATTCGTCTTTGTGAGTAACTCTAAACTATTTTCATAATAATTAGCGGGAAATGGATTCTTTAATCCCTCTCTTGACTGCGGCATGCTAGTATAATAACCTCTTATATTTACCCCCAAGTACGGCGGCCCTTCATGACCTGAAATTTGACGGTCACTTTTGCTTCTGAAGATATCGTTGCTAGTCTGACCATAGACTGAACTTACAATATTGTTATTAAGAATGCAAACGTTTGTAATAAGCATGGCACAAATAAGAATAACGGGAATAAGTCCTGTTTTCATTAGCAGATCAAGTCACTATATCCATTGACATTTTAAAGCTAACCTACATTTCGACTAATTAATAATCTGACAGATCGTACAGGAAGTTCGTGCATTATTTGGTTAATCATCCTATAGGGGAAAAGAACATAGCAAATAGAAAACCGCTAGTTATTCCACCAATTATCGAAACCAATAAAAATTTATCAAATTTGTGCATACTGATGCTATAATTGATTTCTAAACTATATTGAAGCTTCTTAGCATTATTCTCCTTGATTATTCTCAAAGTTTCGTTGCCTTTTGCATTATTGTTCCTTTATCACGAAGAAGGCAATTTCTAACAGAAAGTTGGTTTTTTTCATGATATGGATTCAAATAGCTTTACTGATCTTTTTCGAATTGAATCCTATTATAAAAAGTAAGTAGTGGTCGGAGATCTGTGGAAGTCACCTTAATGTATCACAAAACAGAAACGTATCGTCACCAGTACTATAAATAATTGACGTACTTTTGTTTGCCAAAAATAAAGAATTCAGTAGATACATCGGATGCATCTTGGAAAATGCAATTTACTAAATTAATATCAAATGTAGATCTATTCATCAGTAATCATTTAGTTGTTTTTGCAACCTATGAATTTGGTATAGAACCCAATCCAATGTTCGATTCTTAATTAGAAGATTGTCAAGATGCCACGTGGAATGCGAAGGTTGTATATCTTGTTCATTCTCATTTATTTCATTTAGGATAACCTGTTCTAGCTCGTCTATTTGTGTATGAAAGTTTGTTGATTCCATACATCCTTGCATGACATTATTAAATATAATAAGACAAACCCGAAAGGGGGAGGGAGACTCCAAAAATATAAAAGTAATATGGTTAATCAGCTAACTACTAAACATTATAGCATTAATTTACTAAGTTTGATGATTTATGATCTCGAAACGATAACTCCTGAAATACCATCATTCCTATATCTCAAAATAGTTTATACCAGAATTAACTTCTGTACGTTACAAGTTTGATCATTCGAATTTGGCCTCCTCCTTGCCCAATGAAATTTATCCCCTGAATTTCGATTCAATGGTGAATATTTTATTATTAAGGATCAATAAGAAAACTATAAAAGCTTGTAAGAATTGGAATTATGTTGTTAGAAAGATACGAGAAATCTCTTCAATAAATCAAAATAAATTAGGCCGATATCACAAAATTTTATTGCTACGATATTGTCAGAGTGGCTATCGCTTACCAAACTGTAGCTGCGTAAACGCATATTCAGTTGGATAAAGCCGCTTTTAGATTTAAATTATCCTTTGGATTATGACCCTTTATGTCTGAAGCAGAATCACAACAAAATGCTCAAGCACAACAAAGAGACGGACCACGAGATTCTATATACATTGGCAAGAAACCTCTGATGGCTTATGTTACATCCACACTTATACAACTGGCGAACCAACCATCGGTTACTATAAAAGCAAGGGGCTTAAGCATTGGAAGAGCGGTAGACGTCTCACAGATAATTCTGAAACGAATGGAAAATGCAGGTTACAAAATAGGTGATGTCCGTATAGGCTCTGAAACAGTACAGGCAGAGGACGGAAGAACACGTAACGTTTCCACAATTGAAATTGAGGTTAAAAAGGTCTAAGTCTCCTATACTTTTTGTTCATATATACTTGAAATAATTGTATAATTGATACTTGGAAAAAATTGCTGCTCTCTATCTAGCTCATCTAAATCCTGTCACTAAAGCGCACGAAAGCATTATTACGAATCTTGCTAAGCAATACAATAATGTCTATGTTTATCCAGTAATTTTTTTTAAAAGCGGAAATGAAATCAACACAAGAACATTTCCATTCTCCTACGAAATTAGAAAAACCATGCTGGAAAGAATATTCGACAAATTTGATAATATTAAAGTTCTTCCAGACTACTCTTTTGTATCACCATACATTAGGTATCTCCCTCCTTTTCTTTCACCGTATTCATGGACACTACGAAAACAGATACTCGGAAATGTGAAGGAAAGGGATTTTATCTCATACACAGGCGATACCGCAGAGAGGATAGCTTTACGAATGTATAAACTACATCCTATCAAGTCAAGAAGGTTGGAAATCTCTGCTTCAAAAGTAAAGGAATTGATGTATGATGAAGCTTTATCAAAGATTGGAGGAGGCACCAATCAAGCACATACCAGCCTTCTGTGGAGGGACCTGGTGCCGGAAATGGTAGTGGATGTGATTAAGCAGAGCTGGCATATAATCGAACGATTTGCACAAATGCCGGATAGGACTGTAAAGATAATAGGTATGAAATTTCCTGCAGACGGTATAGTTCACTTTTGAAGACTTTTATAATGCAACCATCGACTTGCCTTTTATGAAGACGAAAGGTGCAGAACTGGTCTGGTTTGATGGTGATTATGTAAAATGGGAAGAGGCAAAGGTACCAGTTATGACTCATGCATTGCACTATGGTACTGCGGTTTTCGAGGGTATACGAGCATATGCTACCGAGAACAATCTGTATATCTTCCGGCTAAGG
>JAJPIN010000062.1 GCA_021324715.1 Nitrososphaeria archaeon | reverse complement strand
GAAACTAATCAAATCTATACAATTGCTATCGTGATTATTGACAGAAATGGTCGTCAAAAAAAAATATGGACAGTTAGTTCATAATCTACTTTATTTCCACTTTAGTCTCTTCGTTTTTTATTGGTGTTTTTTTCGGAACCTGTATATGCAATATCCCATTTTCTATTTTTGCATCTATTTTTGAAGGAACAATTTCTTCAGGTGTTGATATACGTCTTCTTAATGAGCTATACGACCTCTCATTATACAAGTAATTTTTTCTTTTCTCTTCTGACTTTTTTTCCTGTTCTCCTGAAACATCGATATAGTCGGCACTCGCCTTAACAGTTACCTTTTCTTTTGGGATACCTGGAGTTTCTATAGTAATTTCATATTTATCTCCTAAATCTTCCATATCGCATAATGGAAAACGAGTTTCGAAATCTGATGCAATTTCTCTTCGCCTTCCAAATAATGGACTGGGTAAGAAGAACGCATCCTCCATATCCCTTCTAAAGCTTTCAAATATGTCGTCGAATGCCGTAGGAAATGCCCCTTTACTTCTTGCAATCTCTGACTTTCCAGATGTCATGTAAATATACGGCAAATAAACTTATTTTAAGACTGAGCGTACACTGCATTGCAGGTTATACCGCATATATTGTGTTAGCTATTAGGGATACCTTCTAGTATGGAAAATTTGTGTAACCATAATAAGTCTTCATTAAACCAATCGTTTCATTTCATAGTAAAGTACTCGATTAAATAAAATAATTAAAAGGAAATCATCCATAGATATTTGTAAATTTCACATCAAGCTCTAATCAATACTTTTCGAATTCTGGCACCAAGTTCTCTAATCGATACTTATTGTATCTTTCATAAATTTCATTAAATTTTGAAGAAAATGCATTCCCGTAGAATTCTGAAAATAAATTAGGATCTTTGTCGATGGCGTTGAATATGTCTCTCTGGGTCAATATTCCAGTCATTTTATTATTTCTGTCTACTGCTACGAGTCTCCGAATTTTCTTGTTATTCATGAGATTAGTTGCCGCATTTATGGACGCAGACTCTTCTATGGTAATTAAAGGAGTACTCATGAGCGTTTTAAGTGGAGTCTGGAGCAAACCTTGATTAAGCTTACCTAAAATTCGTACTACGTCACGCTCAGTAATTATGCCCATTGGAATTTGATTATTGGCACGAGTAACAATTATTACACATCCAATGTCGTTCGTGTACATAATATTGCACGCGCTCATAATATTTTGATCTTCAAAATCAGTTTGGACTTTTGGATTCATTAAATTTGATACCGATATCTTTTCAGAGTACATTTAGATATAGTTATGAGTCATGATATTTATCTATCATGAATTCAGTGTAATGCAGAGCATTTGGACATTAATTTTTGTTGATATCCGAGAGCTTTAAGTCACAAGAAAAGAATGTGTCCACAATTAAAACTAATTTCTTAAGCAGGATTCTCAATATAAAATATAGACTTAATTATGTATTGTAAATTTTTAGAATTCAATAACTTAACTTAACATATTGTTTCGAAATCCACAATTTTTCAGAAAATTCGGTCAATCTATGAACTCGATTATTAGGGACTTAATTCTCCTAAGTATTTTGAAGTCATCAGAATTCTCAAAACCGAATGTGAACCTGGACCTTATCTCGTTTTCTTTGCGAAATATTACTAGGGCAACGACGTTATTCTTTGACTTATTCTTCTGCTCCACAATCTTTAGTTCATATTGTACACCCTCATTTGCCATAATTACACTTTTGAGAAATGGCTCAATTTCTGATTTACCGAATAGATGTTTTGATCTGCTGAAAGGTTCGTAAATAATAGAGTCATCTGAAAAAAGCTCCAAGAGTCCTTGGACGTCCCCAGACTTGATTCTTTTAAAGTATTGATGCGTTATAATTTCATTGCCCTTCTCTCTTTCTTTATATTTGGGAGGATTCAATTTCATTCGCCTATTGTACTATATAATTTTCTATAAACTATGTATTTATCCAGAATGAATACACTGAATTACAGTCTAGTGCATTTAATTAAGTGATTATTTTTCATAAATTGACTTCAGCCTTTACAGTTTTTGGCGTCGTACTAATATCAGCCTTGACTTTTGCCAATTCAACAAATATCTTTGACAGCAGTTCCTTTGCAAATAACGACCAGTTTTCTCCTAACTCGTGTTGTATAATGAAGACGTGTTTTCTTCCTGCTTCTATCCTATGATCCGACATAATCCCAGCGACTTTCATATATTCTCGTAGTACGTCCAACACAGTCCAAAAACTATAATCTTTTCTCATAAACAGTACAGAGTCCTTCATTACATTTAAGGCGGTTTCTGCAGCGTTGTGTACAATCTTTCTCCTGTAGGACTCTAAATCTGGTATTTTAGCATCTGAAGCAAGCTGCATCGTTTCATCTATCAGTGTGGACAACATTGATTTTGGAATTGGAATCATACCCAATTTGTTTTCATATCTATCCCATTCGACAAATCTCCTAAGAACTTGATTCACCATTACATTTAGGGAGATCTCCCCTTGATCGGCCTCTCTTTGTAATTCCTCTATTACTTTTGTATCTAACCTGAAAGTTATACTCTTTGTTTTTCTGGGTTTTATACTTTCATCTGAATCAAATAAATCCAAAATACTTTCCCAGTTCAAAAAAACGATATGGAAATTAATATATTTTATACTTAAATCCATTCATTTCATTATATTTGATGCTCCTCTGCGCATATTTAGAAAAATGTAGTCATATTTGCAAAGACATTATCATGCTATTGCACAGAATTTTACCAAAATCGATTAAACAGGAACTTTCATCTTTGACACTCATTTTTTCATTCCTAGGAACATCTGGAAATTTCTTATTAAAAATTATCAATAGTTTACAAATAATGAGACTAAATTAAGGGGTAATTACGGCACGGCCACTGATATTCCCGGTACGCAATAGGTCAATTGCCTCATTCACTTTTGACAGTGAAAACTTTTTAATTTGATGTTTAATTTTTCTCTTCTTAGCTAGTTCGATAACTTCGCTAAGCTCGTTATAATTTCCCCAAAGAGAGCCACAGATTTGAAATTCCTTGATCACTGTTTGAAATAAAGGCGCTTTGATTTCTCTCCCAAACAATCCTACTACCACTATTGCACCATTCCTATTCAAAATGTTAACAGATGTCTCGAGAGTACTTTCCAAACCTACAGTGTCCAATACCACATCAATGCCTTGACCTTTGGTTATAATGTCAATTTTATTCCTAATATCTTCCGACGTGGCTATATTAAGTGTAAAGTCTGCTCCGACACCTTTAGCTAACTCCAGTTTATCGTCACTACGATCCATAGCTAAGACGTTTGCACCGGAACCTAAAATTTGTGCATATTGAACGCCATAGAAACCCAATCCTCCTATGCCGATTATTGCAACGTTTTTGTTTGGACCTAAAAGATGTCGTACCTTTTTAATCGCCCTGTAAGGGGTAAGTCCCGCATCTGTTAGCGGAGCTAGTTCTTCAGGTTTCAAAGATATAGCACGTCCATCGACCCTTACTAGGAATTTGTAAGAAGGGACGAGGAGGTATTCGGAAAAACCTCCATCATATTCAGAAAGTCCAGGCCACTTAGCAGATTGGCATATTTGCTCGTCTCCTCTTTTACAGTAAATGCAATGTCCACATCCCCAGCCTCCAAACACTGCTACTAAATCCCCTTCTTTGATACTATTTTTAGGAACTGAAGCTCCGATTTCTTCCACCCAACCGGCCACTTCATGACCTGGAGTCTTGGGTAGGCTAACTGGTAAACTTTTCTGCCAATCTCCATTAATTAGATGTAAATCAGAGTGACACAATCCAGTAGCTCCAACTCTCACAATCACCTCTTCTGGAGACGAAATCGTTGGTTTCTGGATATCGTCAAGTTCAAGCGGAGAACCATACTTGTGAATTCTTGCTGCGCAAATATTGTTTCCGCTTGATTCCAAATTTTTACCCATCTGTATTGTCATAACGATAAAGCCATTCCGAGTAAATATATCTAGTAAGAGTACAGTGCATTGCATCAACTTTCACCCAACTGAACTCACCGTGAGTTATAGGGAAGCATCGTAAAAAGCATTAAAACAATCAGCACTGAAATCAATAAACAAAATAGGGATTCAGAAAAGTGTAGAGCAAACGTAAGTGCGAAACAGCAAATTCTGAAGGAAGGAATGAGAAGATGATAATAATAGGAAACTAAAAGAAGACGGGCTAACTCAGTTACTCTCAAATAGAATATACCTGAAATCTTTGCATTCAGATAATGCAGGATTAAATGATTCATTACAATCTAAACTGAAACAGATGCAATTACGGTACCATCAGAAGAAATATACATTACGGAATCTGTACGGTTATGGGGAGATCCATTTGACTGGACAATCGGCAGCGCAATTTACTTCATATGATAGATTAATTAGGGAAATTCTGGAAGCAGCTACTAAGGGCGTATCCAAGAAAGCGATAGTTGAAAATTTCTCTTTATCCAAACCGCAGCTTAGAAGACTCACTGCCGAATTGATTAGTAAAGATTTATTGAGATATCATCACGGATTACTTATGACATCTGCAAGAGGAAACACATATCTTAGAAAAAAAGTCGATAAAACCTCTATCTCATTAGTAAAGGCAAAAGGCATTGCTAGGGAGATTATAATGTTAGATGCAAATAAAACGTTACTAGACGCAAGAAACTCAATGTTAAGATATAATATTAGTAGAGTAGTTATATCACTTAATGGCAAGGCAGCTGGAATAGTTACTGAAAAAGATATTGCTAGATTTCTTTACGTAACTCCACCTACAAGACGTATAAATGAGATAGCATTGAAAGAGATCATTAATAAGAGACTTGTTACTGTTAGGGAGAGTGCCAGTCTTGAAAATTGTGCCAAGCTTATGGTAAATCATAAAATAAGCTCAGTGATAGTAATTGATGATAACGGCAAAGATAAGGGAATCATCACAAAGACTGACATGATCGAACTTTATGCTTATCATCTGCCTAAGAGCGTCCTTGTAAATGAATTTATGACACAGAAAGTTCAAAGTGTGGCACCCGATGAGACGATACATATGATTGCCATGCTTATGGCTACTTACAAGATTTCAAGGGTAGTCGTGAAGAAAAATTCCAAACCAGTAGGTATAGTTACTACTAGAGATTTTTTGCCAATCAGTCAATTTTATGATATCGATTCAAGAGGAAGAGACTTGACAATGCGCAGAGAAACGATTTTGCCTAAAAGGTACAAAAAATTTCTACCGAGTGGATTTATAGGAATTGTTTTAGCTGAAGAGATTATGAACAGTCCACTTATCACAATTCACATGAATACTACTATTTCTGAAGCGGCAAAAATTATGATAAGGAACAATATTAGTGGCCTCCCAGTCATAAACCAGAAAGAAGATCTTGTAGGCATAATTACCAAAACGGATATATTAAAAACCAATCATGGTAAATGAGTCAAGTAAATCAGGCCTGAGAAATCAATGATGAACAAGATCTGTGATCCACTTTCTGTTTTTTCACAAATTAGAGACAATTGTGTGGTTGCAATCTCTGGCTTTAATTTAGCCACTACTCCAGAGTATCTTATTTCAGAACTTTACAGACGCTACAATGAATTCGGACATCCAAAGAATATATTTATAATCTCAGACGCACTGCCTGCAACGCCTCACAGAGCTCTTGACTTAATCGCTGAAACAATTTACAAAGATGAAAATCAGCGTTTTCTACGAGGAATTCTAATGCCTTTTCTGGGTTTTTCACCATGGCTTCAAAAACTTGTTACCGACGACAGAATTGAATTTTACGGTTGGCCAATAGGTATTACTGCCTATTGGTTTAGAGAAGTAGCTTCCGGAAGGCCCGGGTTAATAACAAAAATAGGAATCGATACTTTCTTGGATCCAAGAAATGAGGGTGGAGCCCTAAATCCAGCCGCAAGCAAAAAGATGTCGTGCAAAATTAGCGTAATAAATATTGAGAATGAGGAATACCTTCTGTACAGAGCACCTAAACCCGACTACGCTTTGGTCAGAGGAACCACAGCAGATGAAAATGGTAATCTATCGATGGAGGATGAAGGCATCAGAGGTACTGTTCTTGGTATTGCTCAAGCAACAAAGGCTAGACCAAATCAAGGAACTGTTATTGCTCAGACGAGATGGTTAACAAGGTCTTTCACTATTAACCCTCGAGACGTTGATGTTCCTGGCCCGCTCATAGATTACGTTATTATTTCACCACGAGAATATCACTGGCAGTCTGGAACTATTGAATATGATCCACGTATTTCCTATAGAATGGTACCGCCGATAACAGAAAAATTAGTCAAGGAGATTATGAAAAAACCAATAGTTCAATATGAAAAGGTTATAGCTAGGAGAATTCTAACAGAACTTATCAAGCTATTCAAGGAAAAGGGCTCTCCTGTTCTAGTGAATTTGGGAATAGGAATTCCAGCTTTGGTATCATCTGTGGCGGCAGAAGAGAATTTAATGGAGTACATTATTACAACGATTGAATCTGGTCCTTGGGGCGGTATCGCGTTAGCTGGAACAAATTTTGGTCAGGTTATAAGCCCATTTGCACTATCAACCATTCCAGATATGTTCTCTAATTTTGAGGGAGGTATAATAGATATTGCATCCCTAGGTTTTCTTCAAGTTGATAGAGTCGGAAATGTTAATCCTTCAATATTATCCGATAGGATTTTCGGACCAGGGGGATTTCCAGTAATTGCTGGGGGAGCGCCTAAAACATACTTTGCAGGCGCCTTTACAGCTGGCCAAAAAAAAATCGACGTTGTAAACAACAAATTATCAATCATTCATGATGGTTCTCCAAAATTTGTCGATAAAGTGTATAAGGTTATTTTTAGTGGGCCTCAGGCTATAAAATATGAAAAAGAAATTCTCTACATAACAGAACGAGCTGTTTTCAGATTGACTGAGAAAGGCTTAAGTCTGGAAGAGATTTCACCTGGTGTTGATATTGACAAAGATATACTGGCTAAGATGGAATTCAGTCCAACTATAAGTTCTTCACTGAAACAGATGGACGATAGACTTTTCAAAGAAGGGAAAATAGGATTGAGAGACGACATTGTATAGTCTTTACAGATGAGATTAATACATCAAATTCTGGGTTCTTGCTGACTAGGTAACTGCTCAAGTGTGTTACACACCAAATCTCATGGAGTTTAACATTTCGTATTTCTATTTTGGCAAGTACCGTCAAAAAACCTATTAGTATTCATCCTCAATTTTGGAATTATGAGCTCTGAGCTTGATAAAAAAAGAATGGCACATATTTTAGGAGGCGGCAAGGAAAAACAAGATCAACAACGAAAAAAGGGCAAATTGACGGCCTTTGAGAGAGCCAATGCAATTTTTGATGCTGGAACATTCGTTGAGATTGATCCTTTCGTAGTTCACGATTGTAACGAATTTGGGTTAGAAAATAAAAAGAATCTCGGGGATGGAGTAATCACTGGCTATGGTCTGATTGATGGTAGATTAGTTTACTCGTTCCTCCATGATTTTACAGTACTTGGAGGTTCTTTGGGTCTAGCATTTGCCTCAAAAGTTTGCAAGATAATGGATCTTGCGATGAAACAGGGTACGCCCATTATTGGGATCAATGATTCTGGAGGAGCTCGTATTCAAGAAGGAGTCAGGAGCCTTGCAGGATACGCTGAAATTTTCCATAGGAATGTGCAGGCATCGGGAGTAATACCTCAGATTTCAGTCATCGCGGGCCCTTGTGCCGGAGGGGCCGTTTACTCTCCTGCAATAACTGACTTTATCATTATGACCAAGTCGGCATACATGTTTATTACCGGACCAGACGTAGTAAGGGAAGTAACTAAAGAACAGGTAGACTTTAACGCACTCGGGGGGGCTAGTATACACAATGAAAAGAGTGGTGTTGCACATTTTGTTGCAGAAGACGAACAAGATTGCTTTACACTTCTTCGCAAGTTGCTTTCTTTTTTTCCATCAAATAATCTTGAAAATCCACCCTGCATAGAATCTGAAGACGATCCAAATAGACAGGATCAAGAATTAAATTCAATCCTACCTTCTAGCCCACAAAAGCCCTACGATATGCACGAACTTATCAGGAAAATAGTTGATAATCGTGATTTTCTTGAGGTGCAGAGACACTGGGCAAAGAACATTATAATTGGATTAGCAAGACTAAATGGTAACCCTGTTGGCATAGTAGCGAACAATCCTCAGGTTCTTGCAGGTGTTCTTGATATTGATTCTTGTGATAAAGCTGCGCGATTTGTTAGATTTTGTGACTGTTTTAATATGCCTCTAATTGCATTTGTCGATGTTCCCGGTTTTCTACCTGGAACGTCTCAAGAATGGGGCGGAATAATAAGACATGGAGCAAAACTTCTATACGCTTTTTCTGAAGCTACAGTTCCTAAATTTAGTATCATAATTCGAAAAGCATATGGTGGGGCTTATTGCGTATTGAATAGCAAACACATAGGCGCTGATTACAACTTTGCGTGGCCTAATGCCGAAATTGCCGTTATGGGCCATGAAGCGGCATGTAATATAATCTTTAAAAAGGAAATATCAGAATCAGCGAATCCGGACAAGAAAAGAGCTAAATTAGGTGATGACTACAGAACTAAATTCTCTAATCCTTACGTCGCAGCATCACTCGGATATATTGATGACGTCATAGAACCAAAACAAACACGGCCAAGGTTAATATCCTCACTCAAATCCATTTATAAAAAAAGGGTGAACAGACCACATAGGAAGCACGGTAATATTCCTGTTTAGGAGGCTTCTAGAATTTCGTTCTGGAGATGTTAGCATTCAAAAACTTCAGTTGTATGTCCAACAAAAGTATGGCACTTACACTTTTTACAAAATTCATAGCCGTCCTTGTCAGTAAAATGGAATTCTTTAGTATGCCAGCACCAAACGCAAACGCATTCATCGGACTTGTTCTGGATTTCTTGGGTCATTTTCCCTCGTATGTAAATGATATACCAAGAAGTATAAAGAGTTGGTGTGCACTGGCATACACCGCACAACATCTAAACAAATCTATTTTGTAAGATGTCAACCGGAAATTACGGGCTGGCAGTCCTTGATAATTGGCTCCAGTTGATCAACCTTTAGTCAATCAGGATTTTTCACCTGGTCGTTAACTTACTGAAAGAAATGTTTCCAAAACTGCGGTAAATTGCTGTGGATATTGAGACATAAGACCATGACCTCCACCCTTTATTTGAACAAGCCATGCTCCTGGTATTTTTTGTGCTAGTATTATTGAATTTGCAGGGGGTCTAACTATATCATCGGTTCCAACTATAACTAAAGTGGTTTGAGTAATGTTTGACAATCTGTCGCAGCTGCCATTCCAACTATAAGTCGTTTCTGCTTGGTGTTGAATATTCTCTTTAGGAGTAGAGTTAAATGATGGCGTCATTGCTGAAAAAACCTTTTGCACATATGCTGCATTTCCTTTGTCATTTAACCATTCCTTAGGAAAGAACATTGAAATAAATGTGTCAACGCTTTCATTTCCAGATTCTACACTCCTACCAACTTCAGGACTTATTTGGGGGGAAAGTATAGTTGCTTTTCCACCACAATCAGATCCATATAGTATGAGTTTACATACTTTTTGTGGGTGCATTAAAGTGAGTTCCTGTGCAACATATCCACCCCATGATAACCCAAGTACATCAATAGGCTTTTTAATTCCTAATGCATCTATCAAACCAGCGGTATCATTAGCAAATTGTTCTATAGTCCATGTTTTAGTACCAACAGTAGTTTTGCCAATTCCACGGTTATCAAAAACGATTATTGTATGCTTTGAAGATAACTTGTCTAACATAACGGGATCCCATACATACATTGTTGCTGAAAAACCTGGGATGAGTAACAAGGGTTTACCTTTACCAAATACCTTATATGCTATGTCTATGTCGCCTACTCGAACCTTCTTGGTTTGTATGTTATCTAATGAAAATGATGACGCATTCGACGGTATCATAGTTAAATTTTTTATTGTTGAATTTATATAAGCTAATAAGTTATTGACCATTGATACAAAAGCAAATACGACTAAAATCATTATTAATACAGATTACGGAATAGTAAAACGGCTTTTTCATTCTCAAGGCTGCATCAACGTTATTCCTTTTATGCCCAACTATTTACCAGAAGTTGGCATCCACTACATTTGCATATTATTAACTATTTCCAAGAATGTGAGGATTATTCTACTTAACTTCTCAGGATATTGATACATCAGTCCATGTCCGCCTCCATTAATTTGCACCAACCATGCCCCTGGGATTTTTTCTGCTAGTGGCAGAGAATATGGAGGAGGAACAATTACATCCTCTGTCCCAAGTATAACTAGTGTGGGCTTGTTTATGTTAGATACCCTGTCGCAACTTCCTTTCCAACTGTTGATAGCTTGACCCTCAACTTGAATACCAGCCAGGCTGGGGACCGGCACAAGAGGCATATAACTAAGATAATTAGGATGTTCTTTCTTCCACTTCTCTGGAAAGATCATGTCCGCAACTATTCTTGCTTGGGCAATAGGTGTCGATGCAAAGGGAGCAGGACGTGAGGGAACAGCAATCTTACCGCTACAAGCCGATGCATAAAGTATAAGATTATCCACTTTATTGGGATGCGAGAGTACAAGCTCTTGCGCGATGAATCCACCGAAGGATGCTCCAAGTACATCAACAGGTTCCTTGATTTTTAATGCATCTATTAAACCTGCAGTATCATTAGCAAATTGGTACATAGTCATATTTTTAACAGTCCCAACTGATGTCTGACCTTTCCCTCTACTATCGAAGATTATCACGGTATGGTTTACCGATAATTGTTTCAATAGCTGGGGATCCCACATATCCATGCTAGCTCCACTTCCAGCTATGAGTATCAACGGCTTACCTTTCCCGATTATTTTATAGGCTACATCGATATCCCCAACATGAACTTTTTTCAATGCGACGTTATTTATTAAAGGTGAATAGATTTCATTACTGCTATTATTTGTAGTAAAATCTGTTTGAGCGTATGCGCTTTTTGCTGCAACTAAATTAGTCAATGTTAACAATGAAATTAAAGCTATTATCAATACATACGAAATCACAATGTATCTGAAAGTAACGGGTTGAATTCCAGTCAATCTCATGAACCATTTTGATTTCAAGGTGGAATTGTAAACTCTGTAGATTCCTAGCTTTTAACTCTTATTATGACATATAGTGAAAGAATTGACGGATTAATACGAAGAACAATGATGTTACATGATTTTGTTATCTTGCAAATTGTTTTTCCAATCATCTGACTTTATGTTACGTCCCAGTAATTTTTCTAATTTCTTCTTTTGTAGGAAAATTGCCGCCAGCATTATTCAACTTTTAACCTACGTTACTAATTATAATTACTGAATTCAGGCTCGGTGGATGAGGGACAGAATTCACTCTATTTTGCAACTCGAAAAATGATATGTAGCGAGATTAATCAGGGATGTATGCAATGAAATAATGTCATTAGCCGTTCATTTGATTTACAGTCCTTTCAAGAATGAAAATACTTTTACCTCAATTCTCCTAGCTTTTGCATTTTCTAACACTTCTGTGGAAGGCTCACCGTAAATTGCTACCGAGTGATCTGAAGCAAATTTTTCAAAAAGTATCCGCAATGGTTCACGAAGATTGGATATATGTACTAGGAATACGTCAGAACTCTCATACGTCTCACGAATTTCACACTCAGTCTTATTAGTACTAATAAACCAATCATACTGCAACGTTCCTGGATCCTTCTCCTTTACTGTGGAAATACATTTGGTTGCCTGTTGCTTGAATTCGTCCAGCATACCTGGGTTGATTTTCATCTTGGCACTGACCTGAATTTTAGACATCGGTCTAATTAGTAAGGGACGTAACTATATAAGCTCTGTATTTTAGCCCTGAAATGGCATTATTTGTAATTAATATTTGGATTAAATTTTAAATCTTCTTTAGCCTTACTGCTTTTGATAACAATAATTCGGGTTCGGTGGAACTCATAATGATAGCGTTACGATTTTAGAACCCGTTTTGTACTTGCGGCTGGTCTTAAAAAAAGAGAATATGAACTATGCTCAATGATGCCCTGTCTTCTGCAGTTTACCACACCTGAATTTTATTCTTTGACATCAGATAACTTGAACGAACTAACTATACTTTTTACTTCTGGAAGGAACTTGTCAAAAGATTGTTCAGTAGGAGTATGGTAATAAATTTGGTAGACAACTCCGTCTTTTATTGCAAAATTCAGCCAATTCTTTCCAATTATATTCTTACTGTCGTTGACATGATTCCAAGAAGCACTCATTGAGTGTATACCACCTAGTTTGCTTTCGTTAAACTTCAAGGATTGATTATCAACGCAACAATACTCGGCATGGATAAAATCATTCAGATATTGTTTCAGAGTCTTATTCTCTTGGAACCTTTCAGTATAAACAGCCACACCAGAGGGTCCGCTAGTAGTTAAATTATTCAGGTCGAAGGCAACTCCCGTATTGTTTGTATTGTTTCCTATGATTTGATCCCAGTGCACGGGATAATCGAATTCAAATCCATGCACCTGATCTTTATATGTCAATAATAGGTTTGAGACGGGATCAGCATACACCTTTGAGAAAACATTATCCTTTAAATCGAGGTCAGGTATTCCTAATACACATAACGATGAATCTATGGCATCAGCATTGCATTTTTCATTAGATGCAAGTGCTTCATGTGAATCCATTATCGATTCTAATGCTACAATACCCAACGATACAAGGGCAACAGCAAAAGCATAGATCGCAAGAGTCTCATAGGTTAATCTCATAGGTTAATCTCATAACGAATACTGCTCAGAACAGCAACGGAAATTATAATCTTTGCTGCCATTCTCTATTTTTGGTTATCGAACCAGAATGAAAAGTATCTTGCCAAAGTGAAAAATTTTTTCTTCCAATTTGCCTTACTGCTAGTGCTTTTTTAACTAACGTGAAAGTTGTTTTTGTGCATCGTTTCTGTGCTTTTGGGCTGATTTAAGATATTGTTTTGCCCAGTGAATGAAGAAAATCTGCTCAAAATAGACATTAACGCTATTAGCGCTACTAGCGTTACTTTACATTCAAATATTGTGGTTTACTTGATATCCTAATGAGTTTAGATTCAGTGTTGGTTTCGAATGTTATGAAAACCGACGTCAAAACTGAAAACGAGAATCAGGATGTCATGGCTGCGTGCAAGGTCATGTATGATAATGATATAGGGTGTGTAGTTGTTATAAAAGAGCAAGGCAATGACAAAATACCTGTGGGAATAATTACGGAAAGAGATATCGTTCGTGCTTTAGGTAAACTGACAGTATTTTTATCGATGCCGCTAACTAAATTCATGAATAAACCAATAATTTCTATCAAATCTGATCATTCTATCAGTCAAGCAATGAAATTAATGGATTCCAAGAATGTAAGAAGGTTAATTGTTGTCGATGCCGATAACAAAATGGTGGGTATAATAACCGAAAAAGACATCTTTAGTCGAATTGCTAAGGATCCAAACATGATCACAGAGTTTATTGACAAAAATTATCAGAAAGGGCATAAAATTTACTCAAGATTTGCTGATCATTTGTTACAGCTACTTCCAAAATTGTAACCGTGTCTTCTGCTTTTTGCCAAACCTCAATTTTGGATTTAAAATAGGAATCCCTGAATCTTTGGGCATCACCACGTTGACGATGGTCCATACAATATTAAAAACGTGAATTAGAAACGCGAATTACAATAGATAATGGCCAAGGAAGACAGTTAAGCAAATTTCAAAACTGAGAACTTGGCAGAAGTATACGATTATTGATTATCTTTCCTCGCGACTATTTAGGTCGTTACTCCTTTGGTGATAACATCTTCAATCATCTGTATGACTACTAGAAAAATGCACTTCGTATTCAGAATATGAAGAAAACGTCAAACCGCATATTTGACAAATGATTTTTGACACTCCGCTTTCATTAGTGCTTACTGCAGGTCCTGATTCAGGATAATCAAAATCTTCAGCGACATCATCTGATTTATTAGAATCTGACATAACCTATTTCATATAAGATACTAGATGCTATTATAAATGGCGGTAAATCCCAACCAAAGAGATTAATTTTAGATCCATGTAATAGTATTACCCTTTATCGTTTATCTACCTTTTAAGACTAAAAAGGGGTTTTAGCAATTGATTCGTAGAGTACAATATGCTTTCTACCTACTTCTTTCCAGCTAAGGTTCTTACTAAATTCTGACACTGCATCTTTATATTTTTTATAATGTCCCTTGAGTTCTAGAAGCGCTCCTGAAAAATCGGAAGGATTCCTGTCAACTGATATACCTAATCCCATATCAGAAAACTCCTTGAAAAATTCTATTTTGCTTGATATGAATGGAAGGCCATGAGCAAACCCATCAAACATTACCCCCGAAGCAGAACTTACCTTGTATGGAAGGATAAGCGTATCTGCTGAATATAATAGCGATGACAGCTCTCGGTCATCGAGAAATCCTCTGCTGAGATCAATTACGCCGTCATTTTCAAACCTTTTTTTCATTTTTTCCTTGCTATAATGATTTTTTGAAGAATTTATGACAATTTTCCAGTCATTGGGAACTCTCATTTTTTTAATGATATCCCATCCCTTGGTAGCTGTCATAAATCCAACAGCAAGTGCAATGTTGACATCTTCAGGAAGTAAAAATTTTTTTCTCACTTCAGTCTTGTCTACAGGACAGGTGACACTCGGTTCCGATCCATGATATATTAGATAGCTTCCCGGTATTAGATTTTGAAGATATTTTGAAAAAACAATTCCTGCTCTATTAGGTCCTATTTTGGCTCTGTTTAGTGAATTGAATGAAGAGTAATTTAGAAGATGGGTCCAATAGTCATACATAGTTCGTAAAAATGTTCCCATCCTGCCGAACCTTCCACTACTTACAGGAACTATTAATCTCATCCACTGTTCAAAAGTATAGGCAGAATGGAATGTGGTAACTATGGGAATCGTGCAATCGTGATAAAAAGATTCAATATTTGTATTTGTCCTTCTGGGGTTTATTGGATCCAGATGTATGCCATATAGTCCTGGTTCATATTGGACATGAACCACGTTCGGTTTGAATTCTTCAACTGCCTTTATCAGAACATCTGAATTGTGACGGTTATACGGGGAGATGCCCGTATAGTCTCCACTCCCAGCTTCGTTACACACGACAGAAACCTTCAAACCTTCATTCCTTAAGGAACCGACCAACTTCTGAGAATAGTGTGCAACGCCACCCTTCATTGGCGGATATTCAGTTGAAACCATCAGAATTTTCATATAATCTCACACTAAAAATATGCAATTAATTTATGTATAGTAGTACATATTTTTTTTATGTTTAGGATCAAACCTGAAGGCTTATCACCACTCTTGTCCCACACGAGTTATCTACCATATATTCGCCTTGAAAAGTGCTACCTAATTACATAGGCACAAACTTGGCATTAACAAGACCAGCGAATTGATCAAGCTCAGTATTCGGATTTACCTGGTATGCGTTTTGTAAACAAAATTCATTCAAGTTGGTGGCAAGTGTATTGCAGTGCAATACACCAAACTCCAAGGGGATAAATATCATAAAGAAGATAATTCATCTGATGACTAATCCTAATGAGTACGAGAACCTAACTGGGAAGAATCAACTCGCATGGATGTTAATCTCTCTGGGTACAGTTGTCATACTATCTTTGCTCCTACCATTTCCAATTGGATTTCTTGCATCTATAGTTGTTCTCTTTTCCCTTAATATCATTAGAGCCGAGGTTATGATAAGAAAAGCTGGAATGGGAGGAATAAGGGGTTATTACAAGTCATTTTTCTCCTTCGAATCTGGTCAGGGTCGGGGCTTGGGTAAGAGCTCCCTATACAAGCCTCTTACCTTCTCATGCATGAACTGCGGTCGTGAGCACAGAAAAGTTGCATGTCCTAATTGTGGGTCAAAAGCAGTAAGAGTGAGCTGAGTAACATGTACAAAGACCTCAAAATAAAAAAAATACTTGTCGCTCTTGACGGCTCAGAAAATTCAAAGAGAGCCGTAGATTATGCAATCAAATTGGGTCAAGAACTTTCCGCGGATGTCATGGCACTCCATGTTGTCCCCGCCGGAAAATATTTTCCCGAAGAAAATCCTGGGAACGCAACTAAACATGATTATGCCTATCTTGATAATATTTCCGAACAATCCGTTTCGGCCGGAGTTGACCTAGAAACACAGATAATAAAAGCGGAATCTTCTGTTATTGATGAAATAGCGGAATACGCGGATAAAGAAAATATAGATCTCATAGTGATTGGCATAAGGAGCGTTTCAGAATTCCGTTATATGCTTGGTAGCACTGCAACTGGAGTTGTCGTGAACGCTCCCTGTCCAGTGTTAGTTGTAAAATAATCAAGAGAAGTTAAATTAATACATATTAGTAATGTGGAATAATCTGCAAGATAAAATATGGTAAAATTTGTCGTAAGAAAAATGTAAAGGAGGAAGTTCTACAAAATATTCCATCTGTTAGGTTTCTTCAACAAAATCTAATTTATTTGAGTTATGCCGACTCCAAATTTATGTCAAGGATGGAGATTAATACTCTAAGTTTACAATATACACATAGTTTTAATAAATGGAAATTATTCTAATAAATATCAATGAAATTATCTGAAGACAAGAATCTAGATGCTCCTGTTACTAATGTAATGGACCATAATGTTGTTATCTTGGACGATTCTGCATCTATAAATGAAGTTGCGAGGACTATGGAAGAAAATGGTGTAACAAGCATATTAGTAAGAGATTCTGAAAGCGGGGCGGTAAGTGGTATTGTTACTGAACGGGATATAATATATCGGGCCGTGGCAAAGAGTCTGGGGATGTACAAGGCCAAAATAAAAAAAATTATGACCACTCCACTAATTACAGTCGATAAGCAGACATCATGTATTGAAGCTATAAAGATAATGCGAGAAAAGAGTTTGCGACGTCTTCCAGTATTAGAACAGGGGAAAATAATTGGCGTCGTTACATTAATGTCGCTTGCTGGAAATGTACCAGAAAGAAACATTGATCTTGTTGAGTTAGAGAAACCTCAAACGTCTGAAACTCCCATCTTAACCTGTCCATATTGTGAGTCTAAATTTAGTGACAAGTCCGAATTGTCGAAGCATATAGATAGGATACACTTGGGAAGCGGTTTATTAGAGGGTGACCTTAGAAAATGGAAGTAGCGTAACAGATGCTTTGATACTAAACTTAGCTTTACACAAGAGTAGCTAGAACATCACCTGTTTTTACAGTCTGGCCTATACGGACCATTAAATCTGATATTTTGGCTATTGTCGGAGAGTTAATCTGATTTTGCATCTTCATTGCATCAAGAACAAACAGAAGCTGACCCTTTTTTATGTCATCTCCAGACTTTACTAACACTTCTATTATCCTACCACTTATAGGCGCCTTAATTTGTTTCATGAAATCAGTAGGTTCAGAACGTTTAGAAACAACGTATGCCATTCCGTTTACAATCATCAATGATGGATCACCTTCTTCCATGTAGTCTAGATAAAATTTCTTGCCATCTATTGTAATTTCGTTTTCATAGAATATAGCAGATAAATGTTTCCCATTAACAAGAACGTTATGGCCCATTATGACTATGTTATATTCGTTACCATTAACATCGACTTTCATATATTATAAATCCCATCTTGAAATTGAAAAGTAATGATCAAAATTAGAATCACTAAATCTGCTCTTCATCCAAGCATTCTCATTAGAATTACCTTCAGTTACCACAAATTTTATTTTCCTTGGCAACTGGCATAGTATAGCAGACGCTACCTCTCCATCTATTACTGAATATGGTTTCAAATTGTCAACAAATGATGTGTCGTAGCTACCTTCTATGAAGCTTGTATCATTTAATGCTGACAAGTGAAATGGAATTGTTGTCGGAATACCTGAAATCCTAAACACAGAAAGAGACTGCTTCATTTTTTCAATCGCATCAAATCTGGTGTCAGCAAAGCATATCAGCTTGGCTATAAGCGAGTCGTAATATGGTGGTATCGTGCTACCCGCTGAGAGTGCTGTGTCTATTCTTACATCCTTTGTATCAAGGGGAGGAGTGAATGACCTGATCGTGCCAGCAAAAGGAATAAAGCTCAAAGGATGTTCTGCGTTAATGCGACACTCTATTGCATGTCCTCTTGGTTTCACGTCTTCTTGTTTTATTGTTAGACCAGCTCCCGTGGCTATGTTGAGCTGTTGCTCCACTAGGTCAACACCCGTGACCTCTTCAGTTACCGGATGCTCAACCTGAATCCTAGAATTAACTTCCATAAAGTAAAAATGCTCATTTTTAAAAAGAAATTCCACTGTTCCCGCGCTATCATATTTCATTTCTTTTACTATGGCTATGGCGGTATCTGTAATTCTTTTTCTCATTTCATCTGTGAGAGCCGGTGAAGGTGTTTCTTCAATCAGCTTCTGGTGACGCCTCTGAACAGAACATTCCCTCTCGCCCAGTTGGATTATAGTTGAATTATCCCCAAGAATTTGCACTTCAATATGTCTCGGATGTTCGAGATATTTTTCTACAAATAATCTATCTGAACCAAAGCTAATCATTGATTCATTTCTAGAAGTATCAATGACTTTACTTATGTCATCAGGTGACTTTGCAATCCGCAGTCCTCTTCCTCCTCCACCCCTAGCAGCTTTCAATATAACTGGGTAGCCGATATCACGTGCTACTTTCAGGGCCTCTTCTTCCTTTGATACTTCTATTCCCTCCAATACCGGAGCAACTTTAGACGCAACATCTTTTGCTCTCAATTTATCTCCAGAAACTTTCAATACTTCCGGAGACGGTCCGACGAAAATGAGGCCCTCCTTTGCACAAAGCTCAGAGAACTGCAGATTTTCTGCAAGAAACCCATAGCCTGGGTGTACCATACTACAACCGAGTTTCTTGGCAGCATTTACTATCTTATCCATTCTCAGATAGCTATCTGTTGCTGTAAATCCTCCAATATTCAGAGCATCGTTTAGGGATTTTACATAAACGGAGTTTTTATCCGCTTCAGAATACACGCCACAAGGAATTATGTCAAGTTTAATACAGCTCTTGACTATCCTTGTTGCGATCTCTCCTCGGTTAGCGATGAGTAACTTCATCAAGCAGCATATATCTAGCTGAAGTCTTAAAACATATAGTTTCCTAGTTTCGTAAGAGTTAACGTTTGACTAAATGCCTCTAATACTTGTCCGATACATCCGATAGATTCGAAATATTGCGTCTATCTTAAATGAAAATCTTAAATCGACATTCTAGCTAGATAATGTAGATAACCGACAATAATTATTTACAAATCAAAATCACCAATATTCGATATAAAAGAATTTAACATTGAACCTCTTCATTCTCAATACTGTCCAACTACGGGATGTGTCATTCATTCTTGTTTACTGTATACTGATTCCGAAATTGAAAAGAAGATAATGATTGTTGTTATGAACCCGGAGTATTGCAGTGTCCTGAATGTGGTACTCAACAATGAACACGAAGCACCAACGGATGAAAAAATGAAGATTAAAAATGAGAACTTATATCACAAAGAACAAGACAAGTTAAAGAATTCCCAGATAAAGAACAAATTTCTCATGATGATTTGTAAGGTGCTGTTCGTTTTTGTTTGAAGGCCTATCAAATAGATAATTTATATTTGCAGTGCATTACCTTGCAAACCTAATACTTTTTAGTTCTAAAT
>JAJPIN010000052.1 GCA_021324715.1 Nitrososphaeria archaeon | reverse complement strand
TGAATTGTGAAATATTCTTTTTTAATACCGTTTTTGTTTCTACGATAGAAATTGTTAATTTTCTAGCTTATGCCTGCACGTGATTTTTGGTTTATCATTGGTTTATCCAAGTAAACTTTGAATTAAAAAAGAAACAAGTCATGTTAATCGAATCAAATTTAAGTCCTCACTGAACAATATAGAATTGAATGTTCAAACGATTAGGTGCCGCAATTCTTTTGGTTGAGGATTTACAAAAATCTATAGCCTTCTACAGGGATACTCTTGAACTCGAAATAAAGAACCAGTCGCAAGATTGGGTCGAATTTGAAAAAGAAGGTCAAAGTGCTGTACTAGCATTGCATCCTGCACGCATCAAACGGAAAGGATTTTCGAATATGTTGATCGGATTTAGTGTCAGTAATCTGGAATCTGAATGTAAAAAGCTAGAAGGCAAGCATGTCAAGTTCTACAAAAAGTTATCCCAGGAATCCTTCGGAAAACATGCAATTATTGAGGACCCTGATGGTCACCTCATATCTATTGTAGAGATTCCTCCAAAGGACGAGTTGGGACAAATTCCTTATTATCATGGGTTTGCCCCGGTTGAAGGTTTAACCTAATTTTGGATTTTACTATATCTGTCTGTCTACTAATCAGATCTAGATTTAACTTAAATTTGGATCGAAATGATGCCTTCATCGTTTAAAATCTTTTTTGGCTAGTCTAACTTCGGTAATCCATTCACATTTAACATTGGCTTTTGTGTGATGTTTTTCAACAGATTCTCTATCTGGTGCATCAAGTAGACAGAAACAAACATCAGCATCTTTGTTGTAGAAAAGATTAACATGACTTACACCAAATTCATCCCTAGGAAGTGAACATAACTCTTTTAAATGCTGTTCAGCAAATGGAACTTTGTGGACATCTAAAAATACTGGCATAAACCAAATTATTTTTCTCTACTATAAAATGATTGCCATTTGTATTGAGTCAAAAGGCTTCAAACTCCAACATATAGTAGCCTTATGAATGAAACGTTAAGTATCTTTTATATCATGACCAATCCTGTTAATGTATATTAAAAATTGTCACGCAATCGTTCTACTAAAAATGAAATTAATATCGTGTCCGACTCGGTTCCGGAAATCACAAACCAGGCAATATCAACAGCGAAAATAGGCATTGATTGTTACCTTAATAATGATTTTTCTACCGTTATTGACCCTGAAAAGTTATTAGTCAAATTACTTGATTCCAAACGAAAAGGATTGAAATTAAGAATGATTTCAGATCTAACTATGAAAGACTCTTCATTATATAGAGATTTTGTAAATTATTTTGAAATAAGACATACTGATCAAATTTCATGCAACATGATACTTATTGATCGAAGCCATTTTATGACATTACTTACGAGCGGGAGTAACAAAACTAGATTGTTACGTATATTTGATAAGTCCTTCGTTTCTGCGCAACAGTTTCTATTTGACTCTTTGTGGGGCTTTGCGTTACCTTTCAAAGAAAAAATTAAAGAAATTGAATATGGTCATGGAAAATCATTTACAAAAAATATCTCGAAATCTTCAGAGATAGTTGATACCATAAGAAGATCAATCAAATCGTCAATAGATGAGATACTTATTCTATTTTCAGAATATGAAGTTTTAATTCATTCAAAGAAATTAGGGATACTGAAGTTATTACAAGAAGTTACATGGAGGGGTATAAAAGTCAGGATAATAGTACATTGTGAGAACAAAAATATCAAAGACTATTTGAAAGGCATATTTATTGAGAATTTTCCCGATGTCTCCCTCCAATATTTACAAAAATCATTGCAAACAAAAATGACAACAATGATATTTGATAGAAGGACATTTCTTGATATTTCTACGGACGTCAGTTTTGATGAAAATTCTGAGAGTGTGATGGGATCAAGTATCTATTCCAATAATGAAATAAAACTTAATTCTCTAATATCCATCTTTGAATTTTTGTGGATTCAGTCGGACATTGATAATCAGAAGGTAATCAAGGAAGCATATTTCAAACTTTTTAAGGGATTCAATCTTCGAGATGAAACCTACAAAAGGGAGTGGAAATTTAAAGTCAACAAGCAGAAAAAGTAAAGCGACCCCATTGATCAGTGTATAATTTTTAGTTTTTGAAAATTAAGTACCGTCAATCTACTCTTGCTTGACTTTGCTTCATCCAAAGTAACTCAATCAATATTAATAATAAGTTTGTTGTTATTATAAGTAAGATGAGTGAGTTTGCCTTCTTCCGCTTTAAAAGTGCAAATATGTTAACTGAGGATGAAGAACGTGATAAGGAGGAGATGATCAGTTTAACAGAACAAGTTCTTGATTCAAGAGGCATAGAGTGTGATGCTAAAATTTCAAAAATCTCCGAAGATCGATTAAGAGAAATACTAGAAGATGTAAGAAAGCTACGTAGGAAAAAAAAGAAGAATAGCGACAAATCAGAAGAGGATAATTCGAATGAAGAAAATACGAATGATGATCCCGATAATCAGGCTGTGTATGTTAGATAGACAGTGATTTGGAAATGAATATGGATAACCTCACGAACCGCTGGCTTGCAACCCTAGGTATAGGAGCCTTGATTTTTGGGCTGGCATTGGTTGTTTTACGAGTTCCCGCACGAACGATGCTTATTTTCTTTGCAATTGGAATACCAGTCGTTTTTTTGTGGCTATATGCCGACGAAAGGGAACGGAAACAAAAGAAGGAAATTGAAGAGTTAAGCAAAATACAACAGCAACCCTGCGTTTGTTCTGTTTGTAAACACGAACAAGCGGGGGTGTGCATGGATCAAAAGTGTCCCTGTTGTATAATCTTGAAAGGCGATAGTATAATAGGTCATTCTATCAATCCTCTTCAATAACTGAGTCTACTAAGCCGTGTTCGGAATGAAGCTATAAAGGAATCACTACTATAGCGTTACTACTAAATGATTTTTATATTGTATATATCACTAGAAACACCTAGTCCTTAACGTAGTAATTGTTTTGATTTATTGTGTTTGTATATTTAACTCTAAACCATAAAAAATTGAGCAATCAATTATCAGTATTCTATGAGTCCGGACATAAAATCATAAAATTTCTTGCAAAACCAAATCTAGTGGTTTATTATTTGCCTTTGTTATACGCCTGACTAATCATTAAGATTTTTACGAATACTAATAAATTTTCAATATTATTATTTACATTATTATTCACATATACACTAACAACAAATACTTAAAAATGAATCACGTTTAAAGTAAGATGTAATTTTGTCAAAAGAAGAACTGTTTCGGAGGGGATTAATCTTAACGGACGAAATAGCGGTTGATCCAATTCTTGATTTCAATTTATATCGTAACGCTATTGTCAGCATCATAAATAATTCGCTTCCAAAATTTACTATTGGAATATTTGGCGAGTGGGGCATTGGAAAGACCACTCTAATAAATTCTGTTGATACAGCTCTTCAAACTGATGGAAATTTAATCAGAGTAAGGTTCGAAGGATGGCGATATATACAGGAACAATTACCATTAGTTTCATTATTAAAAAATATAGCATATGCATTACCGGATGAGAAACAATTCGGAGTTTTAAAACTTAAATTAGTAACGAGCTCTATTAACTTTCTTAAGAATACTCCAGAAATCCTTACATCTGTAATTTCAAAGTTCGCATCAGAGGAGGATGAAATTTCGCAAGAAATGTTTGATTCGTTTAAGAAAGAATTAAATTCAAAAATTCAACTAATTGCAGAGTTGGATAAGGATACTGTCTATTTTGATGGTTTTGACGAAATCAAAAATGAAATAAAGAATCTACGTTTAGTTAATCCCTCATTCAGGATTATTGTATTTGTTGATGATCTTGATAAATGTTCTCCAAAGAAGGTTCATGAGATATTAGAAATCATACGAGTATTTCAAGAAGTAGAAGGCTTTATTTTTATTCTTGGAATAAGCGATGACATGATAAACAAGCTCGGCGAAATGGGTACTAGAGGAAAAAACAATGGAGACCATTACATTAAGAATTTGATTCAAATACATATATCATTACCAAAATGGAGTAATCAGGATATTGTGAAATTGGTGAGAGATTTCATAAAAAAAGGTATGATTCATGATAAATTGAAGGACGTTGTGGATAAGAATATAGAATTAATTTCTTTGGCGATAGAGAATAATCCAAGGGAAATCAAAAGATTCTTGAATAACTTTATTGTAGGTTATGAAATTTTTTCAGGTAAGAAAAGTTTTGAGGCAAAGGAATTAATTTTTTCAGGTAAGAAAAGTTTTGAGGCAAAGGAATTGTTAGTAATACAAGCGATCCACTTACGATGGAAGAAGTTTTATAACATATTAATAAAATCAGATCAATCGTTCTTTAAGGTTTTAGATAAATATCTCAAGATGGATAAGGAAACACGTTTCAAGAATCTGGAGTTGTATGAAGGAAAAAAAGATGACGATGACATGAAGGTATGGAAAGTGTTACATGATTTTAAAACAGATTCGGATTTATGGAATTTTTTGGGACAAAATTCAGATACTCTAAGGAACATACGGGACTGGAATATGTACAGAAATGCTATAGATGTTACAGTTGAGCCAACTACCCTATATAGAAAAACCATAAACTATGAAGCAGTAAAGTTACTACAAAGTGGAAGGATTAGTGAGTTCAATAATAAAAGAACAAATGAATTTAAGATGTTATCTCTGAGTGGAGCGGATTTGAGAGATGCGGATTTGAGAGATGCGGATTTGAGAGATGCGGATTTGAGAGATGCGGATTTGAGAGATGCGGATTTGAGAGATGCGGATTTGAGAGATGCGGATTTAATGGGTGCCAATTTAAGTACGAGCGACCTTGATAGTGCTGATTTAATGGGTGCCAATTTAAGTGGTGCTGATTTAATGGGTGCCAATTTAAGTGGTGCTCGACTAGTCGGCACCAATCTTAGTGGTGCTGATCTTACTAATGTCCGTCTGTGGGGAGCTAATCTAGCTAGAACTCGTCTCTGGGGGGCTAACCTAAGAGACGCTCATTTGGTCGGTGCCAAGCTGCATGGTACTAATCTTGGTGGTGCTCGATTGGCTGGAGCTAACCTTGGTGGTGCTCGATTGGCAGGTGTTGATCTTAGTGGTGCTGATCTGAATCATACTGAACTAACAAATTCCATTATAATAAATCCTGATTATGAATTGTTAACCATCAATTCAAGTACAGTGTTCAATAATGCTACCATTGATGATCCCCAATTCAT
>JAJPIN010000162.1 GCA_021324715.1 Nitrososphaeria archaeon | reverse complement strand
TGTACCAATTAATTTAAATCTAATAACCCAAATAAATGATAATGTGCAATCGCACGGAAGACATAACCTACTAGATAATAAACTCAAATTCTTTGCACTTACTACGGTTATTGTTTCCGCTCTGCTCATACCATTAACCATACCTCATATTTTGCACAGATCAATGATATATCATATTATAATTCATATTGTGAGCTTAAATATTTCAGTTTTCCTTGGATTGGTGGCAATTTTTGCTTATCTAAAAAATAGCAGCTTAAGGATGCTATGTATGGCATTAGGATTTGTAACTCTTGCAATTGTAGAGGTAATAATGTTGCTAACTTCTACAGGTAATTTGGCCAACGTAATATTACCATCTGTAAATATTGAGTTACCCCACATAGTATTATTAATAATGTTGACCTTATTTGGGTTGGGGCTCCTTAAGACAAATTGAGCTATAAATTCGATTCAATATACAATAATTCTTCGAGTGAGGACTTGCTTAACTCATTGCCTAAATTACAGCAAGAATTATTGGTTTGTATTGACGAAAATCCTGGAATTAGATATAGAGAACTGATGAGAATGATTAAATTCCCAAATGGGGTACTCTCATATCATATCGATAAATTGGAAAAAATGGACCTCGTAAACGTAGAAAGAAAATCGAGGATAACAAGATTCTTTCCACGAAATATTTCAAACGATATCATGGGTATCTTGGGAAATTTGAGAAGTCAAACATCATACGAGATTATAAAGTTACTTTATGAGAAAGGACCGATCTCTCAGCAAGAGATAATAAAATACACGAGAAAGGCAGCATCTACAATTTCCTGGCAGATGAAAAAGTTATTAGACGAAAATATCATCTGCATAAAAAATAACGATTCCAATTATGATGAAAATAAAGAGTTTGGCAGCAATATACTAAGTAAAAAGGTAAAGTTATATGACCTGTTGAACAGAACCTTAGTAAACGATCTCATTTATAAGACCAATAAATATATTGATAGTGTGGTAAATAATTATTCAGAAATAATTGATTCGTTGTAGATAATCCATAATCCATTTCAAATTACACGAAGGCTGAATTCTTTTTTGAAATTTTGATAATCTCTACGATATTTTGTGAATTTTTAAAGCACAATAACGTCAGATATAAATACAAATAAATATCAAACGGAGTATTTTATATTATGGATCCTTTAACGGAGAAACCTGAAAAAATAGCATTTATTGGATACAATATTGGAATCTATGAATCAATTCAAAAATTTGCATCGCTGATATTAAGCGGTAAAATAAATAACTCCCTTGACACGAACAAAATAGCACAATTGCTTTCTGAGACGGTAACATTTTATGATGCTGAAATGATTTCTCAACTAATTAACCTACTTGTAGGAAGTAATGCAAAGACGCCTATTGGAAGGGTTGATGCCAATGAGGTAAGTTATGTAATCAATCAACTTAAGGCCTGTGGAGTTTCCTTGCCATAGTAACTAGCATGATTAGGATTTCTCGCCGTTTCTAACCATAGTAATTAAATCTAAAAACTGCAACAGCGTATTTATATTCCAATTAAATAAATTTTATTATCACTTCTGGTTTATTTCGTATTAATAAAATTTAATTCATAACAATTTGATTAATAATAATATGTTATGAGTATTCATAACCATAGCTTAGTCCTTCTTAAATATCATTTCACTAATTAAAAGACGTATGGAATCATTAGGAATTATTGAAATGCTGGAATGGTACATAGTTGGATTCTCAGTGACATTAGGTGCACTCCATTTAATATCAAAACTAAAACTTTTGAGACGCAGAGAAAAGAAAGCGATGTACGTCGAATCATCATACAAAATCGGTAAATGAGGAACCTAGAATCGTAATTTAAATAAAAAGATGGGATATGGATGCATCAAAACGCCTGCAAACCTTGTGTAGTAACGAAAATGGCAAGATCACAAGATATCCTGAAAGCCTGCGGACGTTGGATAATGGTGTAGAGCACTATTTTGTAGAAGTGACTTCTAAAGAAGGAATTCAATATGGATTACAAGCATATGGCATCGAGGCAATAGAACTGTACAAGGAAACAATGAAAGCTCTTGGGAGGGATACTTGAAAACATAAAATAAACTTTCTAAATTTGTTATTTTACCTTATCCTCACCATTTTCTTTTGCTAATTTTAGAGAAATAGAATTAATACAGTACCGTTTATTCGTGGGATGAGGACCATCATCAAAAACATGTCCAAGATGTGACCCACATTTTTTACAGTTAATCTCAATCCTTTTCATTCCAAAACTATTATCTACAAGATATTCCACGTTGCTTTGGTTGATTGGAGCATTAAAACTTGGCCAACCAGTGCCAGAATCAAACTTGGTCTCTGAATTGAATAATTCATTGCCACAGCATACACATTTGTAAATTCCCTTATCTTTTGAATAATAATATTCTCCTGAAAATGGAATTTCTGTTCCTTTATTGCGACAAACTTCATATTGTTCCCGTGTAAGTTTCCTTTTCCAATCTTCATCTGACATCCTCTCTACATTCATATCATTATCAGACATATCCTTTCTTAACAATTATCGATATAAATAATAACTGTCAAAGTAACACAAATTTAGCATTCTGGTGTCATCGAACTAATACTGGATTGTTCGCTTTTCCGTACTCGCTTCTAATAGATTAATTCCTAATGCTAATCACAATCAAGAAAATGATTGTGACATTTTATATCGGGGACTTGCATCATCAGTCTAGGGGCTGGTAGTTCAGTGGTACGAATGTTTGCTTCGCAAGCAAAAGGTCATGGGTTCAAATCCCATCCAGTCCATTAACAAAGTAACTTTATCAGAAATCCCATTTTAGAACCGATATCGTCACGCATCCCTCTGGGCTCGAAATGAAAGAGTTGATAAAGAGTTAAAGGCTAAAATGCTAAGGTTTTGGTTAGTCTTCATTCGCAGGCATAGGATATATTTCGCCATTTTTTCTATATTCCTGCCAGCAAGTTCCATGGATAAATTCTAAGATATCCAAGTCTTCAATATCCATGTTAATGCCACAATATTTACAAATACGACCACCCTTAAAATAGTTCATGAGAGTTACCTTCCTATAGCCACCAGTGTATATTTACTTGACTCAGGAAAGACAATGGCAGCTTTATTTCCAAAGTGCAGGGTTATCTAAGAAAATCTGACCATGTCGTTACCGATATCTTATTCTGTCTCATGTGACACTACGCCTTTGTTCAGCAATTCACTTTATAAAAAAAATTCTAGTATTAAAAATGCCAATTTCTTGTTATTAGTAAAGTAAACATCTTACCAAACCTTAATCTACTCCTTTCACCAAGCCTGACTTGTGAGCCGAATAACAAATAACTGGGTAACATTAATCAGCACAGCAGCTTTTTCAATTGAAGCAGTATTAGTCGAGCTGCTTTACGTAATGGCCTCTATTCCCACTTTAGCAATTGCCGCGGGAAGCATGCCCATTGCAGGTGCTATGGTTCTTATCATTAATGGTTTTGTATTCAGAAACAAGTTTACAATATTCAAGGGTAACGGTTGGAAAATGCTTATTGTTGGTGGAGCATTATTCACAGCGGCAGATTTTATGTGGTTCGACAGTGTAGATAGAATAGGCTCTGGCAAGACGATGCTGCTTACCATACCCGCAGAGGAAGTTTTCATTGTTTTATTGGCAATTGTATTTCTAGCTGAGCGAATGCTAAAGCTTCAGCTAGTAGGTATAGGTGTCGCCATTGTTGGGTTTACCATATCAGCAGCTAGTAATGTATCTGGAAATGGGGTACATTTTCAAATAGGAGACCTGGAGGCCATATTGTCTGCCACGTTCAATGCCCTTGCAATCACATTGTTTGCAAAGCTGATTGTCAGGTATAACCCCACTGAAGTAAGTGGATGGATTATGCTCATCTCAGGTCTTGTCATTAATGCAATCCAATACACATTCTATCCACCCCATCTATCAGTAATCGACTGGCTTTACCTGATAGGATTCTCATTCATAGCGCTAGCAGCATTTACTCTTTATAATGTGAGTATGAAACGTATAGGCTCATCAATGACTTCAATAATAACTTCAACCTCTCTAATTCTTACCGTTGTAATCCAGTTAGCCATGGTTCCTTTTGGAATAGCGCTTACGTTGCCCAGTAACCTAGCTTTAGCGTTGCTGGGTGGTGGTATTAGTGTTGCTGGCATATGCATTAGTTCTAAAGCCGAGCAGAAGAGAGAGAAAACAGAAGAAAAGATTAAAGATAAGAACATGGAGGTGATTACAAATTAAATGGAATTTGTTTTTGATGAATATAACATGAGGACCTTGCCACCAAGGCAGAGACTCGACAAAGTTATACAAGTTCTAAAAAATGGAAATGAAAGAGATGAATCTATACGATGGGATTGTATTTGGCTTGCAGGAGAAATAACTGAAGCAGTTAGCAAAGATGACCCTATTTCCACTGAAATAGCAGACCTGATGGTTTGGGTCTTGAATAATGACGACAATGGCATCGTGAGACACGAAGCTGCGTTTCAGATTGGCTTACATAACATGAGAGCAAAGATTCCTGACCTCATCAACTCCATATTAAACGATAGGAGCGACCTTGTAAAACACGAAGCTATTGAAGCTCTGGGTTTATTGCGAGACCATGGAAGTAAAGAAACGCTGACGATGATGCTAGAAGACAAAAGTGAGGCAGTTACTGAAACTGCAGCTTTTGTACTAAAAAGGCTTGAACGGCTGAAAGATAGAGGAGAATATAAAGGAGAAGCGATATTGTGATGAGCAATTGGATGTCCTGGCGGGGCAATAAATCTCATGACTTTATTAAAAGAAACTATGTAACCTACTAAACAGAGCAAAGAAAAACAAAGGAATAATAATCAATCTTTTGCATGAAATGCTTAAGAATCACTAGCTGGTAACGATACTTATTCTAATAACGTTTAAGCTTTAGTATTAAATAATATTTATGATGAGCTTTATCAGATTATTTTATAGTGTCTGTAAAGAGAATAAGTGATAAGCAACGGAGCTAAGAACCATAGAACATTTACCCAATGTGTTCTCGTGTATAGTCCAAATATTTCAAGATGGTAATAATTGATATCCGCGAAGGTATTTAAGAATATCCCAACGGCTAAAAGTGACCAGACACTGGCAAGCAAACTTTGTCTAAAAACTTGCATGCCCAGAATAGCAAAAGATAGTGTGGTCGCAGAAGCAGCTACGAACGGTACTCCGTAATAATAATCAAATAAATCATAACCAACCTGTATAAACGTAAAGTACGAGTATATCAATACTAGAGCCACTGGAACAGCTGCTAACCAAATTATTGTCATTGTACTAATTTTACGTTTGAAGAACTTGATGTTGCGTATCAGATGAAAGACTATAAATGGATATTGTGCAAAAAAGAAAACGTCTGCAATTGAAGGATAAGGATATATTTTTAAAACTCCAATATAATAGTCCCAAATAATTTCGCCAATAGCATACGCTGTAAATCCAATACCCAAAGCAAGATAGGCCTGTCCAAAGACCTCTGAACGCTCGTATCTTTTTGATACAAGAAATGATGCGATTGCACAGACCATGACGGCTACTAAGACCACAAAGTCGATTGGACTTAGTTCACCCTCCTTTTCAGGGAGTATATAGTTGAATGTTTGATAGATTACAGCTAAGCCTGCAATTAGGAATAAAACTTTGTAATTGAGCCGACTTTTGGGTTCGATAGTATTCTCGTCCGTGCTAACAGACATCTACTATAGTATGGCATTCATAGGTCATAACTTTTTTCCCCTTAAAAGTACACGAATAATTTGACTCTCATTAAGAATATTTTCTTTCAGCAACACTTCAACTGTTGGAATTGAAGGTAATGGAGTATCAGCGTTAAAAATCAATCCATTTGTATCTATCTCAATATTCACTTTTTCGAAAAGCGCTGTGTACTTGTTCACTTTTTTACCATCAGACGATTCTGCGTACCCCTGTTCCGTAAGAAAACCCATTTCGACTAACTGATTAATTAATCTATATCCAGATGATTTTGGTATTCGAGCTGTTTCTAGGATATCGAGTATGACTGAAGGCTTGTTGAAGGCTACCTCTAGGATGATTCTCTTGTCTCTGTCGCCGTAAGTTGCAACAATAAGCTCCGCCAGCTCTTCATTCGCTATTGATAACCAGCGCCTTCCTTTCGCAGGTGTATTAATGGAAATCAAGCGATTAGCAAAATCTTCTTCAATGGCATCGGCTCCAGAAGCGAAAAATTCTCTAAGTGTAGCATCTAATGCATGAAAGTCATCTATGGAGGCTGCCAAGTCCATGCTGTATCGCTGGTGCAATCTAGTCTCGATTTTTTCACAAGTTTTTTGACCCAGTTTTTCCCTTATCATAGATTCAAGTGACTGTCCAAGCAAGCGGTCTAATGCGGAGGGCATTAATTGCCTGTATAGAGCAGGGGCAATATTTAATCTTAGTCGGTTATTCTCAAGTAAAGGCCGATAATTAGCATAAATCTATGTACTTTCTCGAATTTTAGAATTATTTGAGATATACTTTAATGAAACAGAGGATTTTTTAGTCAAATGTTTTTAAACGATCAGGTGTTATTCTCAAATATGGGAATAATAGAAACACAAGACTCTCCCAGTCTCAACATGGCAACAAATTCTGACTCTGCTAGCCAGCAAGACAACATCTTCTTTTCGGAAAAATCGCGCATGTGTTGCGTCGGATTTGTTGATATGGTAGACTCGACTAGAATCACTGCTGGTTTGACAACGCGCCAAATGAGCAAGTATTATTCTTTATTTATTAATTGGGTAAGCGGTATTATAAGTGGATATAGTGGTAAGGTTGTAAAGAATACAGGCGACGGTCTGCTTTTCTATTTTGCTTTGCGCGGTGATTCGCCCATCAAGATTGTCAGAAATTGCCTTGACTCAGCAATCACATTATCAGTCCTCCATCGTAGTATTAACAGGAAATTTATTTCTGAATTGCTGCCAGAGCTTAATTATCGAATAAGCTTAGATTACGGGGAAGTCAGTTTTGCCCAAACGGTCGACTCGACTACATCCGATATATTCAGTACTACAGTTAATATTTGTGCCAGAATAAACAAAGTGGTAGAACCTAATAAGGTCATAATCGGCGGAGATTTGTACAGAATCGCAAGGAATCTAAGCGGCTATGACTTTCACGAAGTAAAGAAAACAATTTCAATCTCGAAAAGGGCATACCCTCTCTATACAGTCTCAGAAGCAAAACTAATTAGTGATGACTAGTAGCTAACTTTACTCGATTTAGTCACGATGACCTAACCTGGAGACATTCTTTTATTCGCTCGAACATGAACACGACAATCTATTGACTATTCTTCACACGCTTAAATGGCTAACTTATGCAGTCATTCTATGTTAAAATTTAGTTTCTATTTTACATATTAACGGCCTTCTCAAGTGCCCTTATTTTTTCAAATGTATCTATATGTGACCATACTGTCGTATCTTTATTCGTAATCAGTGCGTAAACTGCAGCATCATTATTAACAAATTCAGAAGCTGGTTTTCTGTCCATTATCGCGACATATTTTTCTTCAAAGATAAATACAAGCGAATTTGAACTGAAGGCCCTATCAAAAAAACTAACTAAAATGTTCCTGTTTTCAATGTACGATACTAAACTTTTAAAGATAATTTCACTACTTGGAAGAAGGATATTAACTTGTATTTCAGCAACAACTGCCCTTTGTTGTATCTTTTCGAGTATTAGGATCACCTCTTCGTTACCTAACCAATACTTGTCATAAAATAAAATTTTGATTTCTTTTGACCATTCGAGATAATCCTCGAGTTTATCAACAAAGTTTTCATAGCCTATAATGTGGTCAGAAAATTCAGTTCCACTATCAGCAACTAATTCATTTTTTGACGAATTTTTCAGGCGGTCCATCTCATCCTTTTCCAAAAATACATTTATCTTTTTAACTTCGAGTGTATTCTTTATCCGATCAAACCAGTAAATCCCAATTCCTAAGAATAAATAACCTATTGCATAAATGATGGACCATAACCATTCATATTCTTCTATTAGTGATTCGCTTATTATAGAAAAATAAGTATAACCGACATCGCCAATTACTAGAAGAATTAGTCCTAGTGTAATAAATATCCAATGAAAAATAAATGGGTCATATTTTTTCAGATTTAAGATTATAATCAGAGCAGTAATCAGCATTAAACCATCGAAGATATAGTAAAGAGCATTTACAATAAATTCGAGTTCAGTCGATTCATTAATTGCCAAATCGTAAGCAGAAGATAATATGAGGTATATGGGAAAAATAGCTACAGGTGAAACCAAAATAATGGGAAGGGGATTGACGCTTTTTCTATTTAATAATGAAAATACACATGAAATCAGAAAATATGAGAAAATTAAGTTTGCTAGCAAGTATGGGACATCTGCTACAGAAGGATAGGGTATATCAATTTGTAAAAAATATTGCTGATAAAAATAAAGCGTTTCTCCTATAAGGAAAAAAACTATTCCCAAAATTAATGACCTAAATTTGTGAATTTCTGACCTTTCTAGTTTAGTATAAAATAATAATTTCGTCACCACGATAACAGAGCAACTTAGAATAATTACACCAGGAAGACCATTCAAAAGAGAAAAAAAATCAGGATGAAAGTATGCACCAATATAAAAAAGCAAAATAGCTATACACGATGGTATTATTATTGCCAGCAATGTAGACTTGGCCTGACTTTTCATTCTATAATATATTTCATCAAATACAGGTGAATACACCGCTGTATTCAATTTTATTAGCTGTATTATCTAGTTTGCTTATCGCGAGATAACTTATTATTTGATAAGTAATTTGCCTATGGTCTATCAATAGACAGTTCCCTTAATTAATTCGTGTTACCAAACGGGGGTGTGCCTCGATTACCACATCTTTTCACTTATTCAATATTGTCAGTTCAGCTTATTTCATTATTTCTTATAGTAAAATACCCCTTTTAGCACTGTCCCCGCGTGGTATATTTTGATAGAACCCTTCTATAAGAAAGGTTCAAATCCCATCCAGTCCATATTACTTTTTAACGCTATACTGGGCTAAAGTTGACGTCAAGTTGGACTTGTATGAAATAAATAGATTGAAATGCGAATTTCCAAGTATTCTAAAAATATAGTTCGTTTGTCCAAAGAATTTTAGTTGTTTCTAAATTAGCCCATTTGTCTGTCAACTGCGAAAGATTTGGTGATTTACCAATTTCATGTGCATCGGGATTTCAAATAATAGAATCATGATTTGACTACATTTACATAGTTGGTAGCCTAACATCCTTTGGAATTTGATTCCTTCTGTCTATCATTATTTATTTTGTGAAGAATGAAATAGCTTGTAAGAGCTATAACGCAATCCGATATACACTAATACGTCTATTGACAATTTAAAAATCATTGGATGTAGAATACAATTTTTCAAATAAAGTTGTGTTAATAACAGGAGGAACAGGAGCACTTGGAAGTACATTGGTAAAAAAATTTATAGATTCTGGTGCAATAACTATTTCATCTTTTGTTAATGACGAAGGAGCGAAGAGACTGAAAACAGCCAATCATAAAGTTGAACTTATCAAATTAGATATCACAAAAGAAGAACAGATACTCAAAACTATACCCATACTGGTTCAAAAATTTGGTACGATAGACATCCTGGTAAACTTGGTAGGAGGCTATCTGGGAGGAATACCAACGATGGAATTGGGCGAAATTGATTGGACGACTATGATGGATCTCAACCTAAAATCTGCGTTTTTGATAAGCAAGTATGTGATACCCATTATGAAATCTGGGAAAGGAGGAAATATTGTCCATATATCATCAAGAACTGGATTAAAATCGGAAGGCTATGATTCCGCATATGCCGCATCGAAGGCAGGATTGATAAGATTTGTAGAAGCCACATCACAGGAGCTCAAAGGAGATAATATTAATGTAAATTGCATCTTGCCCACCATAATTGACACTGAAGCAAACAGAAGGGCGATGCCGGATGCGGACTTTAAAAAGTGGTTATCAAAGGAAGATCTGGCCAATGTAATATTATTTCTCTGTTCTTCGGCATCTAAGGTGATAAATGGAGCTGCTATTCCTACCTATGGTACGTTCTGAATATCTAAATTTCGGCT
>JAJPIN010000088.1 GCA_021324715.1 Nitrososphaeria archaeon | reverse complement strand
TTGTATTTATAAAAGCAAATAAAAATGAAATACAGAAGCAGGACGGATATTTTTGCATCCATTTTACAATCTGCAAATACTCCAAAAGGCGTGGGAATCACTACAATAATGTACAAATCCTTTCTCTCACATTATCAACTCAAAAAATATCTGTCCATAATGCTCGATAATGAATTAATAAAACTGGAAGAGGATGAACATTTGTATAAGATTACTGAAAAAGGATTAAGGTTTTTACAATTATTTTCTAATATCAACCAACTTATCGATACCACCAAAGAATATAATCTTTGAGTAGAAATATCGTATTTTAAAGGACAAAGGGGGTTTTATCACTCGTACAATTTAGGGATCGTTTATGTTTAAACTTATGGTGCGGTTTTATTGTTTAAAATAAAATATATTATTAAAGAATTTTTTGCCTGCAATAAAGTCTTGGTCAGAATTTTTTCAGATTCTGCATGTAGCATAAAATATGTTGGTATTATCTTCACTGACTTTACGTTTGGACCTACCTAGCATTGATTATGTTGGCATATAGAGAAATTTGTTATAAAAAATAATTAGCCCGGCCCAGATTCGAACTGGGGTCAAAGGCTCCAAAGGCCTCTATGCTTGGCCACTACAATCAGCGAATGTTAGATTCTCTACCGGGCTGCCGGGCATTTTCTTATAGAACATCTAATTTATAAAGATACGAATCTATCAACAATTTTAACCAGCTTTAACATTGGATCTTCCATTTGGTTCAGTATTCGGTTTGCACGCTTTTTTTGTATTGATTTAAATTTATTATCATTTTGCATATGAAGTAATAACTTCACAATTTGGGATGAATTTACAACTTTATGTATAAGACCCATTTTGAGTAAATAATCATCAACATAGAATTTGATCGGCGAAATTGAGATAGTTGGTTTTCCCAACAATGCTGATTCGGCAGTCATAGTACCACCTCCACCAACAAAAATATCTACAGCAGATATCAGTTCCAAACCGTCAACTACACTCTCCAGTACTTTGATCTTATCACCATATTTTTCAATGAACTGCCTTATTTGATCCTGGTATCTGCATAAGACCAAAATGTTCATTGTATCATGAAAGTTCCTAACTATTGCTTCCAAAATTTTATTGACATTATTCTCCTTTTCCAATAGATATGATGCTTTACTTTCTTCAGGTCTAATTAGAATAGTACTATTTTTCGATAGTTGATATCGTTTCATTAGATTTGTGTGATTGATGTTTCTTGTTTCTCTTCTTATCCACGCAACTGGATCAAGTGCATGATATTGAATTATTTGATTTTTAGTGATTCCTGAATTCTTCCATGCATGATAAGGAATAATCCAAGGACATAAAAGATAATTAACAAATGGAATTGTTAACCTTTGAACAGAATAAGCATGAGGCGAATCACTAAATGTAATGTGTGGAATTCCAAGGCCGAATGCAACCCTTGCCGCTTCAGGGGATGAAAAGCTAATGCAAAGGTTGGGCTGGAATTTGTTTACCTCTTTTGCCAAATTAAAAATTCTACTAGAACTTGCTCTGAGTTTATCATATTTTGATGAACCGCCATATTTTCCTACGAGTTTTAGCTCAAATTTTTTAAGTTTAGATAATTTTACACATTCACGATAATTTCTTCCCGTACAGAGGAGCTCATGATTATTCGCTTTTAGAATATCCACAGCATGTTTGAAAAACATAACTTGTTTCGGAGTTAGAACATCAAACCAGATCTTCAAGAATCTTGTATACGTGGCCTAATGGAAAAAACTTTTCTTCAACCAATTTTAACTTTGATTCAGATACATGAATATGCCATTTGGAGGGGGATAATTTCGATGAATGCTGAGACGTTGAAGGTAGCCGTCTATGGTCTAAGTACTGAGGGATACAAAATAGCATCTCATATTTCCACTAAAGGTATACATGTTTCTATTATTGATGATTCATCGGGAATGGCGATTACACTAAAGCCAGATATTGCAAAGACCTATTCTAGTGTGACCTCATTTATCCAGGACGAGACACTTTTGGATTTTGAGCCTTTCGATGTCGCAATAAATAATGCATCTTTTGTTTTTTTTACTCCAAGGATAAGAAAATCATGGCCGGATGCAAAGAGTCACATTGTATCTAAATTTCAGGATGTGATAAAGCATATGAACAAGGATAGTTCCATAATTTATACAGTTCCTACAGGTTTTGGTGTGAATAATGAAAACATAACTTTAATTGAACGTCGGACTGGTCTTAGTGTCGGAAAGAATATTTTCTATCATTACATGCCGATGAGTTCCATATCATCAACCATATTCGATACCATAATTGGAACAAAATCTGAATTGAATTCAATTTTCGTGAATTTGCTAAATGGACTCTTCCCCAACAGTACAATTAAGATATTAGATATTGAGTCCGCGGAGTATATCTACTGTATAAGAATATTAAAACACTATGGTTTGATGTCTCCTATTTTTGAAATTTGTAAATTTGCTGAACGTAGTTTTCAGTCTCAAATGATGGAATTTGAATCCGTAGATGAACTTTATCTCGATGATCTTGTAAGTGGCCTATTTGACTTGAACACTATATTATCTTCCCTAAGTGGAATTTCTCCGCTGACTCTTCTGGTCAAGGGCAATATAGCTACTGTTGAAAATTACATAAAGCACTTGACAGAACAAATTAAAATCATTCTAAAGAAATTTGAATTGAAGGCAAGTAAAACAAAAGCGATAATTTCGTGGACATTTGATCCTAATGAAATGAGAGGAGACAGGTTAGAGATAATCTCTAGATTGGAATCAAGGTTGAGAGATTATGTAGGTGATGTGGAGAGGCATGACTCTAGGTTTGATTATTATTCGAGTGAAAAAAAGGTCATAATGGTTTCATGCTCCAAGGCCGATTTTAATAAAATCCAAAACAATCCTACCTCAGAGATTTTGATCATCAAGGCAACACCTATGCTGGGCCAGATACCAGTTTAGCTAAGCAAATACTAAAACTATAATAAAATGAGGGAATGATTAATAGTTGGATTTGTTAGCTGCGAAGTGTCCGGAGTGCGATTCCAAAGCTGAGGTAAGTGATGATATGACGGTAGTGGCCTGCAAAAGCTGTGGTTATTCGGATAGCTACGAAAGTTATATAGGCATAATGAAATCTAAAGCCGAAAATATGGCTGATAATTATCAGTTTGATGGTAACGGATGAATATTTGCTGATAGTAAAATAAATTAGGTCACCTTATGTAAATCCCATTGCAATTTAGAGTCTGAGCATTTAAGTTGGTTTACCAAAACGATCCTTTATCTGAACAGGTTAATTCAGATCCGCAATTTTCGCACCTTAAATGACAGCTCTGAATACTAAACATATCGAAGCCGCATCGTAGGCATTTTTTTCCATTCTCTGTATTTTTTTTGCTTTCGTCTTCCACTTGATATGGTTTCATACCATGATTTAATAAAGTATCTAAGGTTTGGTCCGAAAAGATTAATTAAAGCGTTTAAATGGTTGATTTCATATTGACACAATTTAAAGTAATTGTTTCTGATAAAAACGGTAAAAGTATTAGCAAGGAATTAATGGACAAAGAGGCGCAACCTTTAGTTGGTTTAAGGGTGGGAGAAACTGTCGACGCTTCAATAGTTGGTATTTCTTCGGGCAAGATTCAATTAAGAGGCGGTAGTGATAAATCTGGGACACCTATTCGAAAAGACGTTCATGGTGGGGTAAAAAAATATGTGTTATTATCCAAAGGCGCCGGGATGAAGGATAGTCGTGAGGGGATTAGAAAGAGAAAACTGGTTAGAGGGAATATGATTACAGAAGAGATATACCAGATAAACTGTTTACTCTTGGAAGGAAACTTACCCATTACTGTTGAGACGTCTCCCCCACAAGATGATGCATCAGGCTCCAAAGGATCTAATGAATAGAATATCCAGTTATTCTTTATAGCTTAAAATTATTAGGTAATATCATCATTGATTAAATTAATATCACTGTCAAATTTCACTATACGTATTGCATTGGAGGGAAACTCTACCAGAATGGTACGTCAATCAATATGGCTATCAACCTTGTGT
>JAJPIN010000217.1 GCA_021324715.1 Nitrososphaeria archaeon | reverse complement strand
TTGATTTTTATCCCCTTCCTTGCAATCTCCGATAAAGAAGATTTACTTTGAAGAATTACATTTTGTCCCCATGAATCAAGGATTAAATCTATGTTTGATTTGGTTGAAGAAATCAATTCCTCAATTTTTTGCACTACTACATTAGGCTCAAGAATTAAGTATTTTTTCTCTTCATATACTTTTTTGCCCTCTTCTCTCAATTTCTCCAAATTATTTGAAATTCTACGCATGGTTTCTAACCTTCTTTCTTGCAATGTTATAATCTCCTCAAATGCCTCGTTAGGCGGTGTAGCGGTTGCTATCATCGGCTTTTGGCTTGAAATTGTTGACAGTTTTTTTCTCTCTAACTTCTTTAAAGTTGTGTAGATCTTTGTTCTGGGAAGATTTGAATAATAGGAAATTTCACTTGCTCCTAATGTTCCTTTCGATACCAATGTTATGTATGCCATTGATTCATATTTTGACAACCCTAATTCTTCTAGATTTGCTACAAGATCCAGATAATTTGGAATATCACTAGGACATTTACCCATGTGCACTCTTTTTATTTTTAGACGTAAATCAAGATGTCAATTTCATTGTACAAAACAAAAAAAAATGTAAAGCTTGAAAAACATGATATTTTAAAACATGCAATTTTATACGGGGTCTCATAATCCAACTGCCGTATGTTTCAAATTGACGAATTTAATTACATAAATTGGTAATTACGTAGACAAAATGTAAGGTGAAGTCAATTATACTATGTTTTTTATACTTTTTTGCGTAAAAATACGATAATCTTTTTTACGCTTTGTTCAATTTATTTTGTTCCTTGACCAATATAGATTCACATTGTGGTAATTCTAAGAAATACTCTGAACTTTAATGAATATATGAGTTTAGCGCCACAGGAACTAGAAAATAGCGCCAGTAAATACGCTGCTGAAGCAATTAGGTTAGATTCGGAGGGTTCCAATGGGCAAGCAATTAGCGCGTACCAGAGAGCAGTTGAAGCATTAGTCAAACTGGTACAAATCTATCCCGATTATAAGCTGAATAAGATATACATGGAAAGAGCTAGCTCTTATCAAAATAGAATCAAGGCGCTGCAGATGTCAAACCCATTATATGATACGGAAACTAATAAGGTTAGACAATCAGATAAAAAACCCGAAAGTCAAACAAATTCAATCCTTAACAACATACAATCAGCAAAGAGAAAGAATGAACACAACGGCGAATATAGTTTGTACTTTGAAGAATTACTTATGACAGACAAACCTAAGGTATCTTGGAATGAAGTAATAGGATTGGATGATGCCAAAAGGGCTATGAGAGAATCTATAGTTTATCCAACTATCAGGCCCGATTTACTCCCATTAGGTTGGGCGAGAGGAATATTGTTATTTGGCCCACCTGGATGCGGGAAGACCTTGCTCGCAGCAGCAGCAGCAGCCGAAATCGATGGTTACTTCATAAATGTTGACGCAGCTTCCATGATGAGTAAATGGCTAGGTGAGGCAGAAAAAAATGTATCAAAATTATTTTCTATGGCTCGTAAATTACACGATAATGAAGGTGTACCTGTTCTTATTTTTGTTGATGAAATAGATTCGCTCTTGGGTAACAGAAACAGTGAAGTTGGGGGTGAAGTTCGGGTAAAAAATCAATTCCTTACCGAAATGGATGGTATAAATGGAAAATCCCGGGAATCAAAATTGTATGTCATTGGCGCGACTAACAAACCTTGGAGTTTGGAAGCAGGTTTTCTTCGGAGATTTCAAAAAAGGATTTACGTTACACTACCAAGTGGAGCTTCTAGAGCCCACCTATTTGCACAGTACACTAAGAGATTACAAATGGAATCCTCATTGAAAATTGAGGACCTAGCAAGATTGACAGATGGTTACAGCGGAAGTGATGTGAAGGACATTTGTCAATCTGTTCAATTGCGTGTTGTGGATGAGCTATTCCAAAGTGGAAGGGGATTAGACAGCGATGCAAATACTAGAACTATAACTGAGGTTGATTTTAAAGAAATTCTAAAAATGAGAAAGCCAAGCGTAAGCATGGACATGATTCGTGCATACATGAGATGGAGCGAACAGTTTAAAGCTCTTTAATTTTCACTTTCTTTTTTATAGACCTTTATCGCATCGGAAATTTTTTTTATGGCAGTTGCCTTGCCATCCCATCCTGAAACTTTCACAAATTTTCCTTTCTCCAATTCTTTGTAATGTTCAAAGAAATGTTTTATTTGGTCCTTCAAATGTTTTGGTACATCTTCTATATCACTAACGCTTGAAAAGGAAGGATCGATTTTCGATGTTGGTATGGATACTATTTTTGAATCTTGACCTTCTTCATCTTCAGTTTTGAGTAAGCCGATGGGTATTACTTTTATTAAAGATAATGGCGCTAATGATGTTTCTCCGAGTACGAGTATATCAAGAGGGTCTCCATCTTCCTCTAGTGTATTTGGTATAAACCCGTAATTGCATGGATAGTACATCGCAGTAAATAATTTCCTGTCTACTTTGATAAAGCCACTTTCCATATCATATTCATATTTGATATTGCTACCCTTTGGGATTTCTATCATCGCGATACACTGATCAGGTGACTGCTTGATCGAACCAACTTTTTGATTAGTCATCAAGATAATTTCTTATTTGACGGTATTTATATTCGAAAAGGTTGGGAAAACCTAATTGAATTTATCTTTTATAATTTTTGCTACCTCACAGCGCCGAACTTTCAAGATAGTTATTTGATAAAATTATAAAACAGGGAATAGAACTGACGTTGGCATCAATGAAGCTATTAGCCAAATATGATCCAAAGGAAATTGAATCTCAGGTGAATTCGTACCTTGATGTTATTCAGCAGCAATCTTTAATCGATAAAGAGCTTTCTTCTTTCAAAGGAACGCTTGGGTATGTAGAGGGACCACCTACACTAAATGGTGAACCGCATGTAGGTCATCTGAGAGGACGCATAATCAAGGATTTATGGTTTAGGTACAAGACTCTACAAAAATATAAAGTTGTATTCCGTGCGGGTTGGGATACGCAAGGTTTACCAATTGAATTACAGGCAGAAAAAAATCTGGGATTAACTGGTAGTAAAGCAGAGAATATCAAAAAGGTCGGGATTACTAAAATCGTGGACGCATGCAAAGAGCTTATCAAGCTTAATTCAGAAAAGTGGATCCGAGTCGATCGCCTTCTTGGAATGTCGTTTGATTATGATCGTGCATATTGGACCTACGACGATACTTACATTGAAAGGGAATGGCAAGTAGTAAAAAAGGCATGGGATTTGGGCATACTCCAAGAATGGTTTAGAGTAGTCGCATACTGTCCATCATGTCAAACTTCATTGAGTAATGCAGAGGTCAATCAAGGGTACAAAGTCGTTGACGATCCATCTTTTTATTATAAGGTGCGATTAAAGGATGAAAACACATTCCTGATTGTATGGACAACCATGCCATTTACGCTAATCACAGATGAATTGATTGGCGTAAATCCTGATTCTGATTATGACTACATTTTGATCGAAAACGAGCAGTGGATAGTGGGACATGATAGGTTAAAGGATTTAACAGATGATCTTAAAATTGAGAATTTCAAAGTCGTTAAGGTAGTAAAGGGAGCAGAACTCGATGGCAAAAGGTACATACATCCACTATTGGAATTAATTCCCGGTCTCAAAGAATTAGGCGAGAAGAACTTGATACATTTTGTAGTAGCAGAAAATTTTGTTGACGCAAGTACTGGAAGTGGATTAGTCCATTTGTCCCCTGCCAATGGCCAGGATGATTTTGATATAGCTGTCAAACGCGGTATACCAATATTTGTGCCCATTAATGATAGGGTGGAATTCACCGATAAGGCTGGCGTTTTTAATGGACAATTCGTTCGTGACTCGGATCACTTGGTAATTGAAAAAATGAAGGAAGTAGGGGCGTATCTGAAGTTAGGAAGAATCAAACATCAGTATCCAACTTGTTGGCGTTCAAATCACAAGCTAGTCTGGCTTGCTAGGCGAGAATATTTTTACATGATTGATAATCTCGGTAATAAACCGATTTCCGCTGTTTTAAACGTCAATTTCTTTTTTGAATCTCCAAAAAACAGATTTTTGGAAATAATAAAGGAACAGGTTCCCTGGTGCATATCTAGGGAGAGAGTATGGGGAACCCCTCTTCCAATATGGAACTGTGGCAAGTGCGGCTCGAAAGAACCACTTTTTTCTAGAAACGAAATAATCAAGAGAGCATCAAAGTTACCTGACGGAGAACAATTTGAATTGCATCGACCATGGATAGATAACGTAGGGATTAATTGTTTAAAATGTAATGTCCCTATGCGTCGAGAATCTTTTGTTCTCGATACATGGCACAATAGTGGTGCTTCACCTTATGCATCATTTTCAGATGATGAATACAAAAAATTAATACCTGCTGCTTTCCTGACAGAAGGAATAGATCAAACAAGGGGATGGGCATACACATTACTTATCGAAAACGTTATAATGCAAAATAAAGACAATTCACCTTTTAAATCGTTTCTATTTCAGGGACACATTCTAGATGAAAAGGGTAATAAGATGAGCAAAAGTCTGGGTAATGTATTGGACGCAAATGATCTGCTGGTTAAACATTCAGTCGATGCAATAAGATTTTATTTCATGTGGAAAGCTTCTCCTATTGAGTCTTTAAACTTTAGCTTGAATGAAATGTCTTCAAGGCCATACCAGGTGCTAAGTACTCTCTATTATCTACATGTTTACTTAATTCAGAACAGTGTTTACGATAAATTTGACACTAGAAAAATAAACTTGGATTTGGTCCTGAAAAGCGAATTTATTACTGTAGCTGAAGCTTGGATTTTATCCAAATTACAATCGTTGATAGAAACGGTTACCACGTCTATAGATTCTTGTAGATTTAACGAAGGTGCAAAGGCATTCGAAGAATTTATAATTAATCATTTAAGCCAAACTTATGTTCCTATGACCCGGGATGATATATGGGATGATAATATGGAAACTTTAGAACGAAGGCACGTGATATATGCAGTACTTGGCTATACATTATCACAAATTGACATTATGCTTCATTCGTATTGTCCTATCATAACAGATTACTTGTATTTGCTCTGTTTCAAAAAGAAAGAACGCGTTATACTTGAATCTTGGCCAAATCTTAACAGTAAGTTGAAAAATACTGAAATTGAAGTTACTGTAGATAGGTCAAAAAAAATTATTTCTTTGGTTAATTCAGCTAGAATGAAGGCTAAATTTAAAAGAAGGTGGCCTATTAGTCGGATTGTTATTTGCATTGATGATGAATCTATTCTTGAATCAAAAGAATTATCAAACATACTAAAAAAACAACTCAATACAATGACTATCGATATCAAGATATTAAATTTTAGTAATTTTCATGAAAAAGTAAATTCTCTTTATTCGGAGAATCTTGTTAGCGTAAATGCTAAGCCTAGAATAAATAAAATTGCGCCAAGATTAAAGAACGATCTAGCCAAAGCGGTCCAGGCATTTGAAAAAATTAATTATGATGATTTGTATGGGCAATTAATGTCAAATAGCAATTTTAATCTAAAATATTTATCAGGTGAAATAGAATTGTCAAAAGACGATGTAGAATTTACCTATGCGGGTAAGCCACCATTTATAATGGTAGAATCAGACCAGAACGATATTGCTGTGTTTATCGATACTACCAGAAGTAATGAATTGATATCCATGGGTCTTGTAAAAGATATTGCACGAAATATACAACAGTTGAGAAAAGAAAGGGGATTTGTTCCTACCGAAATATTATCATATGCACATGTATCAAATCTAGATCCAGATGAATCATTATCTCTTGAAAATTATAAAAAAGAATTGGCATTCTACGTAAGAGTAAAAGAGATAATCCTCTCTCATGACAAACTTCAAGACATCGAATATAAAGAAATTGACATCGATGGTAAGAAAATCCTAATTTCCGTACAATAGCTAATAATGATCGCAAAATTGGAAATTGATGAATTAATATTTGCTAGAATGCCCATAATTTCTTTTTAGTCACATATTCTATTCTAATGGTACTACATGATTTTATTCTACTTGTTAATGTTAAGTGTTTGTTCTAGAACTAAACATTAGTAATCCATGTTTTGGCTAATGCCGGTATTCCTAGTACTCTCAATATTATTAAATGCAATTGAATTTTGGATTAGTTGATAACTATTATTGTGACAATTACAGGAACAAAAATTTTTCAACGCTTCCTCCTCCACTATCAATCCTTTGCAATCCCCATGATTATTGCAAATACACATTGAAGATTTAGGCAATAATTATAAAATACAGAAGCTGTCGTTTATTTTTTACTATAAAAGTGATGACAATAATTAAATTATACTTTTTCATTGTTTTTTTGTGGAAGTATACACGGAAAAACGACCATGGGGTTCATTTGAAAAATTCAATGAGAATGAACGATGTACGGTTAAATTACTTTACATAAAACCTGATTCAAGATTAAGTCTTCAATATCATAATAAACGAAAGGAATTTTGGAAAATCGTTAAGGGTTCAGCCAAGGTAGAAGTACAGAACGAAAAATCATCCTTGAAGGAAGGCGATGATATCATAATCCCACCGGGGGCAAGGCATAGAATTCAAGCGAGCAATTCTGGTTGTATTGTTTTGGAAATTTCTTATGGCAGCTTTGATGAAAACGATATCGTCAGAATTGAAGATGATTATGACAGGGATTAGAATTTAGAGATTGCATTTATAGAACGTTAGATATAATACCTCGAATAGTAACTAATGAAGCAGAATTTTGATGACAAAACTGCGTTGTATTTAACGAAATACAAATAAAGCCCTCTTATCGCTCTTAATCTAATGAGCGCAAGTAAAAAACCCCACATGAATCTTGTGGTTGTAGGACACGTTGATAATGGTAAATCGACTATTGTTGGTCATTTATTAGTTGATATGGGTGTGATTGATCAAAGAACCATTGATTCATTTGCTAAAGAATCTGAAGAAACTGGGAAAGGAGATACTTTCAAGTACGCTTGGGTGTTAGATAGCATTAAGGATGAGCGAGAAAGAGGAATTACGATAGATTTAGCATTTCAAAAATTTGAAACTTCCAAGTATTTTTATACCTTAATTGATGCTCCTGGCCATAGAGACTTTATCAAAAATATGATAACTGGAGCATCAGAAGCAGATGTCGCAATTCTTGTGGTGTCAGTAAAACCAGGAGAGACGGAGGCGGCAACTGATCCAGGAGGACAAGCAAGAGAGCACGCATTTTTGTCAAGGACGTTGGGTGTCGGACAAATAGTAGTTGCATTGAACAAAATGGATGATTCGGGATATTCAGAAGCACGTTACAATGAAGTCAAAGAGACTGTGGAAAAAATGTTAAAGTTAGTAGGATACAATGTTTCAAAAATAAGTTTTATACCAGTTTCGGGTTGGAAAGGCGACAACCTTGTCAAGAAATCTGAAAATATGCCGTGGTACAAAGGACCCACTCTAAATGAAACACTTGATCTTTTCGAACCACCGGAAAAGCCATTAGGGAAGCCACTTAGAATACCAATCCAAGATGTTTACTCCATAACTGGTGTTGGTACGGTGCCTGTTGGAAGGATCGAAACAGGAGTTCTAAAAGCAAACCAAAAAGTGATTGTAATGCCATCTGGCGTGACTGGAGAGGTTAAATCGATTGAAACGCATCATACCCAAATGGACTCTGCAGAATCTGGTGATAATATAGGATTTAATTTGAGAGGTGTAGATAAAAAGTCAATCAAACGTGGAGATGTAATTGGACCTGTGGACAATCCACCTAATGCTGCAAGAGAAATAGAAGCACAGATAATAATTATACATCATCCGACAGCAATGGCTCCTGGATATACTCCCGTACTTCATGCCCATACTGCGCAGGTCGCTGCTACCTTATCTGAATTTGTAGCAAAAATAGATCCTAAAACTGGTGGAGCTGTTGAAGAAAAGCCCAAGTTCCTAAAGACTGGTGACGCTGCAATTGTGAGGATAAAACCTGTTAGGCCACTTGCTATAGAAACATTCAAAGAATTTCCAGAGATCGGCAGATTTGCACTGAGAGATATGGGAACAACAATAGCTGCTGGTGTCGTTAAATCTATTGTAGAGAAATACGACCCAAGTGCCAAAAAGTGAGTCCAATTAATGACTCAGGAAGCACGTATCAAATTAACTAGTACTAATCTTATAATGCTCGAAAATGTATGTCATGAAATAAAGGGTATTGGCGAAAAGAATGGGATTAAATTTAGAGGACCACATCCGCTACCAACTAAAAAAATGAAAGTCGTTACTAGAAAATCGCCTTGTGGACAAGGGACTAACACATGGGATAAATATGAGATGAGGATTCATAGACGGGTAATTGATTTAGGGGCAGATGATAGGTCGATCAGGCAATTGATGAGACTAAAGATCCCAGATGATGTATACATTGAAGTATCTTTGACGTAGCAATTATTCTATTCCCTTTAATCAATCAGTTAGGTTCCTTTTTCATTCTGTTATATGAGTTTGATGGGACCATTAATTGTGGAAATGACTCTGGATTAATAATTTTAGCAAGTATCTCAATACCCGTTATGATACTTGGACCAGGCCTACTAAAATATGAAAGAGCATCTACTGCGAAAACCATACCATTTTGAACCGCCCTGAGTGATTGCCATTGGTTATTCTTTTGTAGGGAACCGTATTCTTGAAATACCTTATGAAGATCAAATCCACACGGCAAAAGAATTATGATATCGGGATCAAATTGGGTTATTTGGGAAAAGTCTATTTTACTAGAACGCTCTCCAACCTTGCTAATTCCATTGATTGCTCCAGCAATTCCAACCATTTGAGGAACCCAGTGACCACAAATGTAGAGCGGATCAATCCATTCCAGACAAACCACCTTTGGTTTCTTAAACTTTGTTGCATTAGAAATTTTCTCGATTCTTCTGTACAGAGAATCCCTAATCCGTAAACCATCTTCCTCCTTACCGAGAGCTTTTGCTATAATCATAATACTTTCTATTATCTCTTCAACTGTATGGGGATCTAGAACTAGAGTCTGCGGTTTATTGTCCAAAAATTTCATCGTCTTATTCAGTTCTTTGTTATGAGGTGAGCATACGTCACACAATGCCTGAGAGATAATAAGATCGGGTTGAATTTCTTTTAGCAGATCAAAATTAATAATAAAAAGATCATTTTGCAATCGTGAAAGTTCTTGTATTTTCTCCTCAATTTGAAAACTTGCCATTGATTCTGAATCAAAAACAGAACTTACTATCTGAGGTTTGCTTTTAGCTTCGGCGGGACAAATACATTGATGGGTAACTCCAAATAATAAATCCTGTGATCCCAACATGTAGATAATCTCTGTAGCACTTGGCAGAAACGAAACAATCCTATTAAACACTGAAGACTCTAAACTATTAATTATATTAAATAGTTGTTATAATTAATCTCTTTTAAGACAAATTCAGGTATACACGCGAGTCCAGAAATTATAGATATTAATATTTTAATAACTGAATAGCAAGTTAGTTGTGAGGGAATATGAGCAAATTTACAACGGCTAATGGAATGGATCAAAATGAGATCGATAGACGCACTAAATACCTTTTAAACCTATTTAAGCGAAATTTCATAGAGAGCAAAAGTGATGACTTTGTCTCAGACGCACTGGCAAACATGATTGTATGTAACTCTGTCTATGCAAAGATCTTTGAAGGATATTTGGCATTAGCTGAAAAGAGAAAAATACCTCAAGAAATGACCGATGGCTTTGTTAAATGGGTATCTGATCAATTAGACGAACTTAAAATAAAACTGAGCGAAAAATACCAAAAGATCGATATGAGATAGCATTTTGTGCTTCAATTTTCTTATCTAAGTCAGTTTGTCAAATTTTATAGCATCTCTCAGCCCTAATTTCAAATGCAGTGTGAGATGGATCGGATCTTCTACTTCCAGTCGTATTAAGTTTCTAGGATCAGATCAATAGAAAAGTCTATATGATTACTATTATGGATTTTTTATATGAAAAACCAACTTTTTATAATTCTAATAGCCGTTTTTTTTATGTCATCATTTTTATTGTGGCACGCGGGAAAAGGGGAAACTTTTGCACAGACAGTGGGGAAAAAAAAATCTACTTCGGACTCAATAAGCAAGATCTTTAAAGATGTACAAGAATCCGTTGTACAAATAACTCGAGAGAATAAACCAACCCAAGCAGATTCTTCGGGGGATAAAAATTTAACCAGTCTGGGTTCAGGTTTTGTGTTCGATAAGGAAGGGCGGATAATCACTAATCATCATGTCGTAGACGGTTCTAAAAAGGTAGATGTGACTTTCATCAACGGTAACAGATATGTGGCATCAGTCATAGGAAGCGATCCATTTAACGACATCGCAGTCATAAGAATCACAGATAATATATCAGGACTACATCCGTTGGCTTTAGGTAATTCGTCAGCCCTAGAAGTAGGAGATCAAGTTATTGCGATAGGAAACCCATATGGATTGGCTGGCTCGATGTCTGATGGTATTGTGAGTCAAAAAGGTCGCTTGATATCAACTGAAGGATCAAAATTCAGTATTCCAAGTGTAATTCAGACAGATGCGTTAATTAACCCCGGCAATTCCGGAGGACCTTTGCTAAACATGAAAGAGGAAGTAGTCGGAATGAATACTGCTGGCGTATTGTCCGATGCTGGCGGATTTTCTGGTATTGGTTTGGCTGTTCCCTCCAACACTATTTCTAAAATAGTACCTGTTCTTATTACAAAGGGAAATTACACGCATCCGTGGCTAGGAATGTCTGCTACAACTTTAACATCAAAATTAACAGAAAATTTTGAAAATCTGAGCAGAAATTTTAAGGGAGTGTACGTGGATTCATTAACAAAAGGCGGGCCATCTGACAGAGCAGGCATTCGTGGAAGTACCACTGATCAATATGGAGATAAACATGGTAGCGATATTATCACTGCAGTTGACAATCATAATGTTACTTATATGGAGGATTTAGTGTCATATATTGATGAAAATAAACAACCAGGGGATAAGCTGAATCTCACTGTTTTTAGAAATCAATCTTATTCAGATATTAGCGTACTGCTAGGAGATCGTAACAATAGTACTAAATCCGAAGAAGCAAATGACCCATATAGCTAACCTCCTGTACAAGAGTTCAAAAACGGTTATTTCCAATTTAATTATCCTTTGTAATAGTTATCTAATAAAATTATGAACTTATAAAAAATTGCAATCCTATACTTACTATATACGTCACTAAAAGTATCAACCCAGTTTTCATACCAACTTCTTTTCTAAATAATAAACCCACCGCAAAAATTGTGACTACTGTTGTAAGCACCATTTGGAATGATAATATCGGACTTCGCTCTATGATAGCCCCTATTCCACTATGATTAATGGCACCAAATACAGCAAAGGCTAGTAAAAGAGTATTATTTAATATCTTTGACCCCAGTACATTGGCTATAGCAATTGAGGTGCCTTGAGCTCCCTTTCTGGCAAGAAGCATCAACGAAATTTTCTCTGGCATCTCACCTGCGATAGGACTTATTACCACTGAAAGGATTATCGCTGATACACCTATGTCAATTGATACTTCTTCCAATGACTTTATGAAGGGTTCGGCACCAAAGAAGATACCAATAGTTCCTATTATGAAGATTATCACTGCTTTTGTAAACTT
>JAJPIN010000050.1 GCA_021324715.1 Nitrososphaeria archaeon | reverse complement strand
GAGCCGGTAACATCACATGGATTACCAATTACGAAAGTGGCAGGATAATGTTCCTTGAATGATTTTATAGTTTGATCACTTAATTGAGCCATTTCCAGATTTAACCTTTCAAAATTATCTATTGCTGCAATTATTGGTCCTGCCCCATTTGTTACCATGGCAATTCTATTTCCTTTTGGAACTGGTTGCCATGTCAATGCCTTAAGAGCAGAAGTCAGTTCCTCATAACTGTCCAAGGAAATGATTCCTGTTTGTTCAAAGGCTCCGCTTATTACTGCAAACGAACCGCCCAGTGAACCTGTATGAGAAGCTGCTTGCTTTGCGCCTTTCATCGATCGCCCATTCTTGAATACTACAATTGGTTTTTGATATTGTTTTATTACATCTTTAGCGGCATTCATAAACTTGCGACCATCGCCAAGGCCTTCCACGTATAGACCAATTACATTCGTATTTGGATCTTGAGCTAGATAGTGTATCATGTCAGCTTCATCAACATCAGATCTGTTGCCATAAGAGATCATCTTACTTAAACCGAAGGCATCAGATGTTTCCATAAACGCGATACCAACGGTCCCACTTTGGGAAAGAAAAGCAACATTGCCCTGCTTTGGCCTTAACATTCGCAAATGTCCTTGAAATGCGCAATCCAATCTGTTTTCTCCATTAAATATACCGATACAATTTGGACCAATAATTCTAATTTTTAGTTCTCGAGATAGATCCTGAATTCGCTTCTCAATATCTGCACGTTCACCACCTAATTCTTTACCACCTCCAGATATTATTACCATGTTGTGGATATTCTTTTTACCGCATTCTGTAAGAAGATCTGGAACAAATTTAAGATCCACAGTTACTATGACAACATCTATCGGATCTTTTATGTCCAATAGGTTCTTGAATGCCTTAACACCCATTATCTCGGAATAGCCTTTTGCGTTCACTGGATACACCTTTCCTTTGTAATCGTGTTTTGCAAGACTTTCCATAACAGAATTTCCTATCTTGCCCGGCTCTGGCGACGCTCCTATTAAAGCCACAGAATTAGCATTAAAGAATAATTCCATGTGACTTGAATCAGGAACGGCTTTTGAAATAGCGTCATCTGATGATTTTTCCCTGAGTATAATCTTCGCGTCTACAACGAAATAACCATCAGGATATAGCACGACTGGATTAAAATCGATGCTCTCATATTTTCCAGCCAAGTCTACTCCTAGAGACCCAATATTTACAATCGCTTCACTTAACAGATCAATGTTAATCGGTTTTGAACCTCTAAACCCCTTGAGAATCTGCTTTCCTTTTAGAGAATCCAACATTTTTGATGCATCATTTTTTGTGATAGGAAGAACCCTGAATGAAACGTCCTTAAATAATTCCGTGTAAATACCGCCTAGACCGACCATTATGGAAGGTCCAAATTGTGAATCGTTTTGAAGCCCTATAATTAATTCCACACCATTCGGAACCATCTTTTCTAATAAAACTCCCTTAACATCAAATTTTTCTTTAAGCCTAAAATACATATCATCAAATGCTTTTTTAACTTCAGCTTCGGAATTTAATCCCACTTTAACACCACCGACGTCAGTCTTGTGTAAGATATCTGCCGAAACTATTTTTGCAACCAACGGGAATCCAATCTCCTTTGACTTTTGTACTGCTTCATCAGCATTTGTAACAAGCGCATAATGTGGAACCTTTATTCCGTATTCGCCAAGTATTTCTTTTGATGAATCTTCAGTTATAACTTTTGGATTGCCTTTAGAGGAGTCAACGATATTTTGGATTTTTTGTTTGTCAACCATCTTAATGAGAATGGGTTTTCTTTGTTTTTAATTAACTTTACTCCAACCCGCAATGAGCCCAGTCATTTAGTATACTCTACATGGAGGAAAAATAGGTCTTTTGAGTTTGCCATCAAACACAAAGTTCTTGAAGGCAATAATATTCAAATTAGGTTCAGAAATAGTTCAAAAATCCTTCAATTCGACCTTATTTTTTATTCATTTATTATTCAAAATAAATTCAGGAAAATTTACTATTCTGTTTATCAACTCCTAAACTCACCAATAAATTTTTAGTTCAAAATTGGTATTAATATTAACACAAATTATGACGTTACCAAAGAAAAGCCGGTCAAGATACGAACTATTTTAAGACATCTTGAAATAAACTATTGTAGCCTTTTAAATAAATTTGTCAATTTGGAGAATGGATTATAATTATTAAGAATTCCTGAATTCCCCCTAGTTTCTGATTGTAATTGATTGCTTAATTCTTCATACATCTGTAAATAGTACATACCCTTTGGGGTAATGATACAGCTTGTTTCATTCCTCATACATTTTAAAAGATTATATTTTTCCAGCTCGAAAATAAATTTCATCAATTGTGCCATAGTAAGATGGATTTGGAGTTTAGTGTACAACTCCTTATAGTCACAGCTTTTATTAGAACTCTTCAAAATGACCGATATAACATCTAATTTACTTAACGATTCCACAAAGGCTTTAATATCATATAAAATAAAAACCTCGCCAAGAACTCTTATAGTAAATGAATTTTTGCTTTTACCAGTAATATCATCAGAATAATAATAAGAAAAAAGTAAATGTTGAATTGACCATTAATACTGACATGTTTTATATAAGATATGCAACTTACAAGAACTTGTCTGACACTAGGAAATTAATTGGAGAATTCTGAAAAATTGTTGTTACTATGAGATAATATTAAAAACAAGCCCGGAAATATTGAACAAATCCAAATCTTCCAAAATTCATTTTGTGGATTTGTTTATAATGACAAGAAGGTCTTAATCTGATAGTTTTCCAAAAACGTATATGTTTGAGGTAAAATTGTATGCTTTTGATTCCTCATACATCTCCAAGTAATTTTTTCCCTTGTCTGTCGTGTGGTAGGTGGTAATGCCTTCAGATAGGTTGCTTCTCTCAATAACTAGGCCATTTACAACTAAAATTTTTATATATTTTTTAATTTGTCCATAATTCAAATGTGCCTTCGACATTATTGATGATTT
>JAJPIN010000078.1 GCA_021324715.1 Nitrososphaeria archaeon | reverse complement strand
TAGGTTTTGTAACAATTGGTAAGCTATTTGTAATAGTGTCGTTAGTTTGTGCAATGGGTAGTGAGCTATTTGTAATAGTGCCGTTAGGTAGTGCATTAGTTAATCCAATGTTAACAAATAAAACAAAGCCAATGAGAACTATGATACAATTATAGTAAATCTTACAATTTCTTGACACTTGAACAGGTCAAAAAAATTCCTAATAAATTATCAGGTTCACATGTTGTGTCTTCAGGGTAAATAATTGTGATCCTGAGACTCAAAAATTGAGTGAGTTTATTCCTGCATATCATTTTTATATTTTAAGTAATGGAGATTTCTTAATCAAATATTACCCAAATGTGCAGATGAATCAGGAGAACATTCAATTCATGAATTCATTTTAGTTCATAGACTTCGCTTCTAGAACCAGATTAGAAAAGGGATTGGTCATATGGAGTATGCCATAAATAATAAACTAATTACAAGAAAAATGCTTCGACAAAATATTGGGAATTAGATACTTTTCTATTTTGCTGATAGAGGTTACTAATTATAGGTACATCAGGTCACTCATTGAAAAGAATTTATAAAAAAAATAAGGGCATCATTCCATTAAATGCCTGACATCTCCTTCCAAAATTCCGGATTCATTGTGAAGCCTATCTATATGCTTTGAAAGACCTTCTTTTGTGTCAAATGGAGAGCCACAATATGCGCAACTGAAATTTGCCTTACTAGAATCTTTCACATACTCTATTGTCTTGGTATCGATTATACATACAGGTTTTCCATGGAGAACCTCATCTACAGATGTAAGTGCAATTTCTTCCATTTTCCTAGAAATATCCTCACGCGAAATTATTCCAAGAACTGCAGAATATGCGTGGACCATTAATTGTCTTACATTACGTTTATTCATTATTGTAAGAGCATCTTTTATAGTGTTTTGTGGATTGACTGCAAGGACGGGAGATGTCATTATTTCCCTTAGTTTGATCTTAGAAGGATTCTTTCCTTCAGACGTTACCTTATAGAGTATATCTGTTTTGCTAACCATTCCTACGACCTCGCCCAAGTGGGAAGCAAGCACGCTACGTTGATTCTTTTCCTTCATTCTTTTTATTGCTTCATCTAGACTCCTGTCCGCCTCGAGTATAATCGCATCATTATTCATTATATTCCCTACTGGCCACGAGAGGAGTGAAGAAATGCTTTCTGAAACTAAGGAACTTGTCATGAGTATATTATTGAGAGGATATATTTATATATATCCTCCATCCGCTAAACTAATTCAGGTAATCGTTTTATTTATTTGCATAGTGTGACATACGGTTCAACTCCGATCAAATCTAAGAAAACTGGTTAGTCCTCTTTCTTACTCTTTTTTGTTTTGTATTGCTTTCAACCTTTGGAATTTCCTTACCTAAAATACCTTTGAGTTGTTCAATATTTTCTTTATGCGTGGTTTTTCGAAAAGGATCAATGGGTATCTTTCTCTTTCGTGCTACACGAATATCTGTTACTCCTGATTGTACTAGTTCACTCTTAGAATAGCCTCTTCCATTTCGAATAATTATGATGCCGTTATTTACTGTCTTCACGATTCCCCGTTTTACAGCGTCCTTCATATTCTAAAAAATTCAGAGATCTAGATTAAAGTGTTTCTTATCAAAAAAAGGTATTTTACTAAATTGATAAGGTCTTTAATTAAGAAGGATTTAACAAGGCATTAAGTTGAAATTAAGGAGAAAAGGAACCTGCACTTTGAATCAAATATATTATGTTCAAAAAATCATTTTGGTTAAGAGGCTGAGCGCCGGGGTAGCTCAGCTTGGTCAGAGCGTTCGACTCATAATCGAAAGGCCGCGGGCTCAAGTCCCGCCTCCGGCATGTAATTTTCGATATCAATATTCCATTGGTGAAAGATAAAGAGATATTTATGCCATCGATTTTTTAACAATTAATTGTCAATCACTTTTGAAATCCTAAAACCAATCATAGACTTCGTTATTTCATTTATATCCAGTTTAGGGTACCCCGGAATTTTTTTATTGATGATATTAGAAAGTGCTCTAATTCCTATACCAAGTGAAATCATTATGCCTTTCTCTGGCTTTCTCGTTAGTAAAGGGATATTTGGGTCAATAGGCGTAATACTAGCAGGTACCCTTGGTAATCTTGTTGGTTCAATCCTAACATATTACCTTGGTTTAAAAGCAGGAAGGGCTTTAATTTTAAAATATGGAAAATACATACTGTTTAAAAAAAGCCATCTTGAACTCACTGAAGAGCTATTTCAGAAGTATGGTGACAAAATTTCCTTCTTTTGCAGATTGTTACCTGCAATACGAACTTACATATCACTCCCATGTGGCGTGGGCAAAACTAATTTTTTAAAGTTTACGATATATACATTTCTAGGTTCCCTTGTTTGGAATTCAATGTTGACTTATGTTGGTATCTTACTTGGAAATAACTGGAATAATATTGACAAATATGCAGTATATCTCGACTTAGTATCAGCTTCTGTTATAGCCGTATTCATAATTTGGTTTGTTGTCAAACTTAGAAAACGAAATAAAAGGAACCAGAAAAGCGAGGCTTCGTATGATGATTAATAAAGAATTCCCCTTGTGTGCCATAAGTTGCATTCACATTTTTTTGATAGATTAATTTATTGGGACGTTAGTCTTTCACAGTACCCGTATAACTAATGAACATTGGCATAATTTCTGATACACACGATGACGTGTCAAATCTAAAAATCGCAGTAAGTGTATTTAATGAAAGAAAAGTGAGATATGTATTTCATGCAGGAGATTATGTTTTCCCTGGCATAGTAAAGGAATTTAAAAACTTTAACGGAAAATTGATAGGAGTACTTGGCAACAACGATGGTGAAAAAATAGGCTTGCTAAAAAATTTCAATGATATTGGCGGAGAGCTGTTCGGTGAATTTGGGGACCTAGAACTAGACGGTTTAAGAATTGCCATATATCATGGAACATATAACAAATTAACACAAGCTATTATTGCAAGTCAATTATATGATTTGGTCATTTGTGGACATAGCCATATAAAATGTGATGATAAAATAGGCAATACGTTAGTATTAAATCCTGGCTGCGCACACAACGATTTTCCAAATATCGATGGAATTATTGAAACAGAGCCATCAATAATAATATTCAATACTTTGAATAAAACATATCAATTTGTAAGATTGTAAGATTCGTAGATCTAGCTTTTTATTCTGATTATTTTTACCCTTTCAAGTACCTTCCAATATTCGACTTCCGCTCCTTGTACAATTTTTTCTCTTATTTCATCTTCGACTGATAAAGTTTCAAACATTTCAAAAGTTTCAAGATCCATTACTTGATAAGTTTGTCCAGAAATGGAAATGATTTGACCATTTCTTTTATCGATAAGTGGAACACTCACGCTTGCAGAAACAGGAGAGACCAAACTATGTTTTGATCCATCGAAAACAGAAATCGCAGAAACTCTGGCTTTCGCCGAACCATGTTTTCCAGGCTTACTATGATCATATGAGACGATTCTGCATGGTTCGTTGTCTATTATGATATAAGAGCCGACTTTTAGACTTCCCAGATCCATTGGCTTGCTCAATATCAGTCGAAAAAATAGAAAATTACTTCATATTTAACGGTTCTGATCAGAACAGTTAGCTTAGTTTTTCTAAGATAGAGAAGCTTACAAGATTGATTAGAGCTATCCCTTTCCTTGCAACATCTCTTCTTGTTTTTTCACAATAATTCTGATCACTTTGATGGCTTTTTTTACCCTCCACTTCCAATATTATGATGTTGTCGGCGTGTGGAAAAATAAATGGTAATTTCTTGTTATTGATAAATTTTAGATTGCCTAAGTTTGCACTCACAACCATATCTTTTCTTGCGAGAATACCTGCGATATCCCTTAACTCGTGATGATCGTGATCATATCTAGTATAATAAATTGAGACATAACTTACTTTTTCGTGATATTTTTCAAATAATTCTGTTTGATTATTGAAGAGAAATAGAGAACTGCTAGGGCTCTGATATTTCGAAATCCCTCCAACCATTTTGTCGAGACCGACATATTTCACAAGGATATATTGATTCGAATTGTTTGGAAAATACGGTTTACTTTCAAATGCAAATGTCGCAGTTGCAAAATACAAATCTTTAACAACATCAGAATTCCTCCAATATTCAATCAAATTTTGAGCATTGTTGTCCCTAGGATAACAAACATATCCACAAGAAGCAATTAAATTCTCGCTCAATTCTCTAGAATCGTAATTAGACAGGAGTATTTATACCATTTTTATTTCGTTGGTCACAACTTTATTTTGACTCAAGTTTGCAAATTTTAATTGCAAGATAGAATATTATTTTGTGCTTTCAGCAATATGCCATAATTCGTTGTCTAAATTCTTACCTCTGCTAGCAAAGACCGGAATCATGATTAAACATAAGCAGGTAGATAGTGCCCCATTGGGGTTTTTCATTGCTACACGAATAAATTCTCCAATCGCGGCTCTGAAGGAAAGCTGATATTTAATCGAATATCCAAGTTCTTTTAGTTGACGGTGTCCCTTTGTCGCCCTCATGACTTGTGAAGAAAAATCTACGAATGTCTTTGCAGGTTTGAATTGGATTACTGCATTGGGATTAAACACTACATCGTAACCCATATCTATAACCCTGTTCTGTAAATATAGATCTATTGCTATTAGAGTTTCAGGAATAGTTATTTTTTTAGCAATATCGGATCTTATTGATAAACCTCTCCCCATTACAGTGTATTGAGAAAGCTGCCTTTTTCGTACTGATTCTAACCAACTGCCTAAAAAAATTGTGCCTTGAGCCGGAATCCCTTTGCTTGGAATTGCTTTAGGGTTAGATGCGCATATACCAACATTATCGTTGATCTTCTTAACCAATTCAACTGTACAATCTGGATTTGGGTTCACGTCAGCATCATAGAGTACAATTATTTCGCCATTCGCATTTTGTATTATGTCGTTCCAGGCACTTGCTGCTCCTTTCCTTTTGTCATTATGAAGGAATATTATTTTTTTGGAATGATTTTTCATAAATTGATTTACAATATTTGGTGTATCATCGGTTGAATCATCTGAGATGATAATTTCAGAAAGATTAATTGAATTTAAATTTGAATAAACTAAACTCTCCAAAATTGTCTTAATGTTTGATTGTTCGTTGTAAGATGGAATTCCAACAGTTACTTTGGTCAAGCTCTTCTAGTTAACATAGTTTCATATTTTACTCTTGAGTTATATCGGATGGACGTTTAAGAACAGCCACAATTCGGAATTCATCATATATGAATATATTTAAAAATTGTATTGTCTAAGAATTGACATTTCAGAGTATGTGTCGTAAACCTCTACTGAAAACAAAAAATCTGATTACTCCAATTATCATAGGAAGTACTCCTGCTGCTTATAACAGCGGACTTCATGTCGTATCGGAGAGAAACCTTATAGACAAACTTGAAACAATTCTCGCATTACACTTGGATAAGATAATTATTTTCGGGATGCCCAAAATTCACGACTTATCCGGATCACAAGCATGGAATAAAAAAGGAATAGTTCATACCACCCTGAAAACTATAAAAGAAAACTTTGACAATAGGTTCCAAATTATTGCAGACGTCTGCATTTGTCAGTATAACCTGTCAGGACATTGTGGAATATTAAATCAAAATAACTATGTAGAGAACGATAAGACTTTGAAACTCATGTCAAAAATTGCTCTTAGTTATGCGGAAGCTGGTGCCGACATTATTGCACCGTCTTCTATGATGGATGGATTGGTATTGTCTATCAGAAAAAAACTTGAC
>JAJPIN010000261.1 GCA_021324715.1 Nitrososphaeria archaeon | reverse complement strand
GAGCTGTTCAGATTATTTAGAATAGTATTTATAATATACAAACAAACCGAATAAGTATTACTATATATTCTGGATTTGGTGAAAAAGTCTGAAATATCCTATAAGAAATATTGTATTAGAAAAAATAAAGGAAGTAGGTAATTTGTCAGATATTGAATTATTGAACAATTTAGAAAAAGAGGGAGTACAAATTACAGAATCTGATTTAAATAAGACGTTACTTGATTTGGAAATATTTGGATTGGTGAGGGTAAGTTGGTTAACAAAAGACAAAAAAAGGATAGAATTAGTAACATGAGGAATTTTTTAAAATAACTTGTCTGGCTCATAGTGTTTTGTTAGATATAGTTACCGAATGAACCATATTTTGTACGATTCTCATATTCATCTTACTGATATTGCTTATGATAATATTTTATCACAAATATTCATTACTTTGAGAGGAATGAGAATAAAGGCATGTTCAGTCACAGTTAACATTTCAACCTCATTAAAGGCAATAAGACTTTTTGAAGAATATAGTGTTCAAAATATAATCTATAATTTTATTGGTATCCACCCACAATTTGCAGACGAAGACATTTCAAAATTTGAAGAAATTATTAAATCAAATCTGCATTTTATAAATGGAATTGGTGAAATAGGACTAGACCCTACTTACTACAACCAAGAAAAAAATAATAAAATCTCACAAGGTCAGGTATTCAATAAAATGTTATCTATTGCTGAAACATATGATATGCCGGTTTCGATACATTCTAGAAAATCACTAGATGAAATATTAAATGTGTTGTCAACATATAATCTGAAAAGAGTTTGCCTTCATTGGTTTGATGGTACTCCACAGCAATTAGAGAAATCTCTTGACATGGATCTGTATATTTCTTATGGGCCTTCACTAGTATTTTCAAAGAGAAAACAAGGTCTGCTGAAGTTAACAAATCAAAGGAGAGTATTAATCGAAACCGATGGACCAGTTTCATTTCAATCGTGCTTTAAAAATGTAATTACATTACCGACTTCAGCACTGATGAGCATAATTAGAAGCATTGCATATGTTCTTTGCTTATGCCCCATGACAGTGATAGATACACTTGAAAAAAATTCAATTTCATTCTTTGATTAACATCTAAATATGGTTTCCTCAATAAGCAAGGTATAAAATATCCTTAATGAGTAGTGTCAAATATTGAATAGAGTAAAAAAACTATCGACAGAGCTCTTAAACCTATATCCTGATAAATTTAATGTTGATTTTCAACATAACAAGAAAACAATAGGCGAGATTGCAGAAGTGAGATCTAAAGAATTGAGAAATCAGATAGCCGGTTATATTGCCTCATATATCAACAAGCAAACAAAAGAACAGAATAAGAATATTGAGGAGATCGTTGACGATACTTCATAATTAGGTAATTTCTCAGAAGTTGATTACATTAAAGCTCTTGGGTTCTATTAAGAAATATTGCGGCAGAGACAATATCATGATTAATGAAAAAGAAATTATGTTATCTAATATATTTTCCATACTTGACCAAAATATTAATAATTCTAAATTGATTGATAAAGAAAATCTCTTAATTTTGATAAATGGTGTTGATTTATCGGTATGCGGCAAGGATCGAAAAATCAAGACTGGAGATATTGTGACTGTTGCAAATCTAATTCATGGAGGTTAAGCTACCTTTAAAATTAATTAAACTCAATTTGATATGAAAGAAAAGATTAAAAGTATTAGTAGCTCCACCTTGCATAAAATTGATTCCATCTTTATAGCAATTATTTGCACAGACACTCTTCGTATTGATGACATAGGATCAACAATTGCCACATTTAGGAAAAAGTTTCCAGACGTTAAGATTCAGGGGATTAATCCAAGTTATATTTATGGTAAACGGCATATCTTTGAAATTATCAAGATTATTTTGGAATCTAACAAGAGAAAAATAAAAATTTCTAAAAAAATAGAGATTGAGCTTCTGATGAGATTAATTTGTAGCAATCAGGTCGATAAGGCAATTAATATTGGCGGGATAAAAAACAACAATTCTGGATGTTTCGTCTTGCTTTCTGAGACGAAAGGTCCAATTATTCATTCGATAAAATATTTGCGTAAACTCTTTGTAAAAGAAAATAGATCTGTATTGAATGCGCGTAAGGATAAAATGATCAAAATATGTGAGATATTGCAGTTCCCAGAATGCGATTTCACAACTAAGGAATTTTTGAATATTCTAACAGAAAAAGCGGCGCTTGTTTCATTGTGATGATATCTTCTCTTTCACGGAGCTAAATATTTGAGTAGATCTGAGAATTGAAACACCGGCTAGCCTATTTATAATTTGGATCAATATTATCCAATTGGGATTCTCCAGATTGACTTTCATTTCGAGATCACTAGTCACAGTAGATATGATTTCCTTAGATCGCAATTTAGTATGCCTTTTTTCTATCATGACCATAAATGATTCTTTTTGGTCTATTTTTCCGCAAAGCTGTTTGACCACTTTATGAATCTCATTTATCTCTGCCTTGCAAATCTTTTCTAATGGTATAATTCTCAAAACATACCTGAATCTCCATGGTTCACTTCTAACCAATTCTTTACTATCTTCCACAATTTGGAAGGGATGAAGATGGGTATTTGCCAGAATAATGCCTGAAATAGGAGTAATCTCTATGGAGAATTCCTTGTCACCCAGTATATATAATAACTGGGATAATTCATCAAGTGCATCACTTTCTCTGTTCCTATAGGTTGATACGAGCAAATTGTAATGCATCGCCATTGATGACTAATGAGTAGTAATAACTCTTCTGGCATGCATCTAATCACTAATATTCATTCTTTAAACTCGATATTTTCAATATGACCAGTCTGGAGTAGATTCATTCTTATCTTGTGAGAAAATCCAATGTTTTTAATACAAGATAATATATAGTAACACATAATGAGTCAAATCAATATAGTTGAGAATAAACCAGCTTTATTGATTGATGTTTTAGATAATGATAAAATAAACAGGGTCCTAGTAATCAGCGACTTACATTTAGGTAATAACCATTGGTTGCAGAATTCTGAGATTTCCAGCGATTGGTATCATATCATAAAAGAGATAGAAATTGAATTGAGAGATATTGTATTTTCAAAAAATGTAAACTCTATTGTTTTACTTGGTGATATAAAAAACAATTTCTACAAGGTAGAAAAGGAAGATTGGACACTTATACCTAATTTTCTACATTCGCTATCTGAAGTCTGTAAGGTGTATTTGATTCCTGGAAATCATGATTCACGGTTAGAATTAATTACTCCAGAAAATGTAGACTTAATTGGGATTAAGGGAATGGTTTTGGATGACATTCTCTTAACACATGGACATACCTTTCCATCAGAGCTCAGGTCTAATATTAATAAAATAATCATGGGACACATACATCCTACATTTTCTAGGGGAAATAGCATTTTGAATGGACAAAAAATCTGGATTTTCTTAAAAGTAAAAAAAGAATCCATATTTCCGAGTACAAGTGGATCGTTAGATGTTGTGTTGATACCTTCATTTAGCAAATATACATATGGTACTGGTAAATTTAAAAATAAGATAATAAGTTCGCCTATTTTGAAAAAATTATTGAGAAAGGGAACAATAGATAAATGTTTTATCGCAGCAATGGATGGAACCATAATTGGAAATGAAAATACTCTAAGTGGTGTTTGTAACTTTTGTGCTTAGTTAAGATGATATTTAGATAGTGGATTTATTGATGGTTTATTTTTATTTCTCCACTCGAGGCAATGTATGAAAGAAATTGCAGACTCTACTGTGGTAAGCACCGGAATTCCCATCTCAACAGCTTTTCTTCTGATTTGATACTCATCATCCAGCATGCCGACGTACTTTTCGATAGTCGACGTTGAGGGAATATTTATAATGAAATCTATTTTCTTGTCATAAAGAAGATCTGAAATATTTGGTTTTCGTACCGGTTCGCTTATTTTGTGGACTTCTTGCACATTTGTGGTGATATTGTTCTTAATAAATTCAGCTGTATGTTCCGTTGCTAGAATCTTAAACTTCATCGCATTTATGAGTGAAATCAGTGAATGCATTTTTGCTTTGTTTTTTTGACCTCCTATGGTAATTAATGCAGATCCTGAAAGTGGTAAATTATATCCGGCTGCTTCATAAGCCTTTGACAAAGCATCGTAAAAACTGTTACCATGACAAGCAACTTCTCCCGTTGATTGCATTTCCACTCCTAACACTATATCAGAACCCTCTAATTGCATAAATGAAAACTGCGGTACTTTTATTCCAAAGCCGCTAATACTTAACCATGGTTCATTAAGGCCCTCTGGCAAACTACCATTAATAATAGCTTTAGAGGCCAATGAAATTAGATTAATTCCAACTATTTTTGAAACAAATGGCGTAGTTCTTGATGCCCTGACATTTGCCTCTATAACATATACTTCCTCATCTTTAACTAGATATTGAATATTAAGCGGACCCTTTACCTTCAATTTTCTCGCTATCAGGTTTGAGTAATCTACTATTGTATTCATTGTTTGTCTGTTTAATCTCCATGGCGGTATGCACATCATAGCATCTCCTGAATGAATACCTGCATTATCAATATGTTCAATTAGCGCACCTATGATAACGTCATTTCCATTGCATACTGCATCCACTTCTACTTCAGCCGAGTCCTGAAAAAATTTGCTGATCACAATTGGATATTCAGGGCTAACTTGCGCGGCTTCGTTTATATATCGCTCCAGTTGGTCTTCATTCCAAATCACTTTCATAGCTGCCCCACTTAAAACATATGAAGGTCTTACTAGTACAGGGAATCCTACATTTCGAGAAAAAATTTTGGCTTCAGCAATGCTTGTAAATTTATTCCAGGGGGGTTGTTTTATATTCAATGAATCGAGTAATTGACTGAATTTTTCTCTGTTTTCAGCCATATCTGTATGGACACTGTCAGTACCAATAATACGTACATTTAGTTGTCCTAATTTTGGGACAAGATTATTTGCCGTCTGCCCTCCGACACATGTGACTATCCCTTTTGGGTTTTCCTTTTCATAAATATCTAAAATTCGCTCCAATGATAACTCTTCAAAATAAAGTCTATCGGATATATCGTAATCGGTAGACACTGTTTCAGGATTACAGTTAATAACTGACACAGATTTTATGCCATTATTTTTCAGACCCCATACCATGTTCACAGTACCCCAGTCAAATTCTACACTGCTACCTATTCTATATGGACCCGCGCCAAGAACCATTACAGAATTTTTCTCTTTTCTAAATATGATATCATCCTTATCTCCTCCATAAGTTAAATAAAGATAATTTGTTTTTGCAGGCCATTCTGCGGCCAACGTATCAACTTGTTTTACCACTGGATTGATACCTAATTTTTGTCTTAATTTCCGAACACTAATCTCCTTCAAGCCCAAAGCTTGTCCAATTTGTAAATCTGAAAATCCATATTTTTTCGCCTTTCGTAATAAATTCTCAGAAATATCAGATACATCAACTTCATGTATTTTGTCATATAAATCCAGGACATTTTTGATTTTAAATAAAAACCATGAATCTATAGTTGAAAGTTTGTTAATCCTCGATATGGGAATACCCAATCTCATTGCCTTGACAACATCAAATAAAATTTCATCACTTGGATACAACAGCTTTTGCTCAACTAATTCTAATTCTTCCTTTAAATTTTCGTCATTTCCTACTATGCCAATTTTACCAGCATCATTCATCCTAATTGCTTTTTGTAAAACTTCCTCGAATGATCTGCCGATTGCCATTACTTCCCCAACAGACTTCATACTTGTACCGATTCTTCTATTTGCCAATTCAAATTTTCTGAAATCCCATCTAGGCATTTTCAGGACTACATAATCTAGTGAAGGTTCAAAGCAAGCTGTTGTAGCCTTTGTTATACTGTTGATTAGTTCAGTTAGTGAGTAACCAAGACCTATTTTTGCAGCCATGTATGCCAGTGGATATCCAGTTGCTTTGCTCGCTAATGCTGATGATCTCGAAAGTCTGGCATTTATTTCGATTGCACAATAAGACTCGCTTGACGGATCTAAACCAAATTGAATATTGCATTCCCCTATGATGCCGCAATAATCAATTGCTCTAATGGCAGCAGAGCGTAATCTGTGATATTCTTCATTATTAATGGTCTGTGAAGGCGCGATTACAATATTGTCTCCTGTATGAACTCTCATTCCTAATACATTTTCCATATTGCAAATTGCAACACTGTTACCAGTACAATCCCTCATCATCTCATATTCAATTTGTTTCCAACTACCAATATATTTTTCAATTAGAACCTGATTTACCAGACTCAATGATAGTCCACGTTGTACAATTTCTTGCAGTTCGTACTCATTATGCGCGACTCCTCCTCCCTTGCCCCCTAAGGTATATGCAACTCTAATGATAACTGGATATCCTAATTTATTTGCAACATCTAAAGCTTCCCTTAAATTATACGCCGGGGAACTTTCTAGTACAGGAACGTTACTCTTTATCATAGCAGTTTTAAATTGTTGCCTGTCTTCAGTAATCTTTATGCTATTTATGGGAGTTCCCAAAACTTGTATTTTATATTTGTCTATTACACCTTCGTCATGTAAAGATACTCCACAGTTTAGTGCAGTTTGTCCCCCAAAAGCTAACATTATTGAATCAGGAGTTTCTTTTTCAATTATTTGCTTTATATAATACCCATTAACTGGTAACAAATAGACCTTACTTGCAAATCTCGTATCTGTTTGAATTGTAGCAATATTTGGATTTACCAGTATTGTCTTGATTCCTTCTTCCGACAAGGCTTTGAGGCATTGCGAACCGGAGTAGTCAAATTGGCGGTCAGAATATCTGACATTCGCCCGCTTCCCCGATTTTTATTGCTCCGCTGCCTAACACTATAGTTTTCTTTATTGTTTCATTCTTTGGAAAATTTTGCCACCTCCCTTAAATTTATCAATTTCAATGGATTTCTCCTTTGAACCTTTATTTTCGATAAGATCTTTAAAACTCTCGAAAATGTGTATACAATCGTAAGGACCAGGAGATGCTTCAGGATGAAACTGCACTGCAATTATTGGCTTTGATTCATGTTTGATACCCTCGATAGTATTATCATCAGAATTAATGTACCATGTTTTAAATCCAGTTTTACCGAGGGTATTTGATTTTACTCCATATCCGTGATTTTGGGTAGTCATAAATGTTTGATTGGTGCCTACATTAGTACAACCTTTATTTTGACCTCTGTGTCCAAACTTGAGCTTATATGTATCACCTCCTGCAGCTAGTGCTATAATTTGGTTACCCAAACATATTCCTAATATTGGCAATGAAGAGCTAAATAATTTAACAACTGTCTCTATTGTACTGTGGCAGACTTTTGGATCACCTGGGCCGTTACTTATTATAATACCTTTTGGGTTATGAGAAATAATTTCATTAAATGGAGTATCCCATGGAACTCGAATAACCCTGTAACCCATTTCTAAAATATTACGAATGATGCTGTTTTTTGTACCGGTATCAATTAATACTATCGGCTCTAGGAAAGGGTCTCCATATTCCATAGTTTTTTCGACGGATACTTGAGACATGAAGTTGTACCCCTCATATTTGGTACCCTCAATAGTATCTATTAAGTTCCTTGTGATTATTTGATTTTTCGAGACTGAAAGTGCCCCTTTCATGACTCCCTTTATTCTGATTTTCTTCGTCAATTCACGAGTATCAATCCCACTAATTCCTGGTATTTTTTCATTGTACAACCATTGGTCGAGAGTTTCGTGACAATCTCTATGATTTGCTACGTTAGAGATCTCATGAACTACTAATCCTGATACTTGAATTCTATCAGATTCAAAATATTTTGGTAATCCATATCCATCCATAATAGTTCTGCTTGGGACTCCATAGTTTCCAATGAGTGGATAAGTCATACACAATATTTGTCCTTTATACGACGGATCAGTTAAAGCCTCAGTGTAACCAACCATGCCTGTATTAAAAACAAATTCACCGCCAACCGTCTTTGGATAGCCAAAACCCATGCCACGATAGGTTGAACCATCTTCTAAAATTATCATCGCATTAAGGCCCATATGGTTACCTTGAATTGTTGGAATTTTGACCCTCATAGAGTTGTAAAATATCGAAATTTAAATTTTCCTAACCTAAACAATTTGTTGTGATTTCAGCATTCCATGTAAATAAATTAGAGATGTCCTAAACTAGGAGATTTATATCCTTGTTAAACTTGTATCACTATTTTACACGTTTTACTTTAACCAATCGATGGGAATGTCCTGATATAACCCATTGGGAAGTAGTCTTCTTATTGAAATAGGTAAAACTTTTGAATCTAACTCTGCTACCGCGATTGATATTGTATCATTAAATTTGATTGAGGAATCTACTAAAGCGGGTGCACCAAGAGAAAGTTGCAGTGATCGAGCTCCAATTATTCTGGCACGTTCAAATCGAGTTAATGTGGGGGGTCCAATCAAAACTTCGCTGTCTTGAGGGGGTATTTCCCTGGGTTCAAAGTCCATCTCTGGATAGACTACTACTTCGTCTTTTGGTCTGCCACTTTCTGACTCTTGTATGGTTTCAGTATTTTCAATTTTGCTTTTCCCACTTTTTTTTGCTTTTTTTTCAGGAGAGTTAATCTTTGTTTCTGCATCTCTTTTTACTTTTGCTGTTTTTTTTCCCTTATTTTTTTCAGCGCTAGAACGTCTTAAAACCAAGAATAAAAGCAAAAAAAGTGAATATATAATTAAATGTTGCTAATAAATGAACAAATTAATAGTGACATGCAAATTAATTTAGGATAAGAAATGAACTGGAGCAACCCAAATTCAGTCTCAAGGATTCATGTTATTTTTGAGGCTGTAGGGAGAGGTAAAATCGTGCTAGAGCTTGTTCGTCATCTGTCTCCAATAACCTTTTCTAAGATAATCAAGTCCATACCGATTTCTGGAAGACTACATTTTCTAGAGAGGAATATAGGCTATGTTGAAACAGGATTGACCTTAGGAGCAGAAAAACAGAAATCAATATTTAAGAGAGGAGAACTGGGATTCATGATATCTAACGGTTCAATTTGTGTCGTGTTACAAAGTATTAAAGGGATCAACATGAATCACATCGGTCATTGTGTTGAAGATCCTCTTTTGTTAGATTCAATCGATTCGGGCGAAATCATCTTTATAAAGCCTCCTTCATGAAAGATAGATAGCAAGAGGTGTATATCACTAGTATGCCATCGTTAAAGTGTCATATGTTCGAACCAAGTAAAAAAATGATCTGGACTATCGTAGGCAAGCATCATGAATACTGGATTGATCTAGAATTGGGCTACTGCTCATGCAATGATTACTACTTTCGAACGCTTTCGGGTCAGGGAATGTGTTATCACTTGATATTTGCTAAGGAAAAAATAAATTCTAGTATTGAAACTGTTAGCTTTTCTGATTTGGAATATTATGATTTTGTAAAATCAGTGGTTAATGATAATTACATGATAATTCGAAATGAATTAGGGGATTTAGATTGATTAAGTTACCATTGTTAAATTCTTAATTCATGATTTAAATTGAAACAATTTGATAGCATACTAATTATAGGTTCGGGAGGAAGAGAACATTCCCTGGGATGGAAGCTCTCAAATGATACGGGGAAAAAAGTATATTTTGCACCTGGCAATGCAGGCACGGAGAATAATATCAATATAGATTCGAGTGACTTGTTGAAACTTTTTGAATTCGCAAAAAAGAAGAATGCTTTTACAATAGTGGGACCTGAAAAGCCGCTTTCATTGGGAATCGTAGATAAATTCGAGGAAGGTCACATGTCAATATTTGGTCCTACAAGAAGTGCTTCCAGATTAGAATCAAGTAAAGTCTTTGCAAAACTTTTCATGCGAAACAGGGATATTCCAACATCACCTTTTTCAGTTTTTTCAGATCCCGATAGTGCAATAAAACATGTCGAATCATACCCAAAAAATGTAGTTATTAAGGTTGACGGACTTGCCTCTGGTAAAGGAGTTTTTGTCTGCGATGACGTTAAAGCAGCAAGAGGTGCATTACAAAAAATCTTTATTGATGATGAATTGAGGAAGTCAGGAAAAAGGGTTGTTGTTGAAGAAAGAATTTACGGAGACGAGGCCTCTTTTATTGCGATTTGTGATGGAAAGTCTATAATTCCGCTAGCATCAAGTCAGGATCATAAGAATATCTTCGACGGGGACAAAGGCCCTAATACTGGTGGGATGGGAAGCTATTCTCCCACTGAACTTATCTCAAATGATCTTGAAAACAAGATAATGGACAAAATAATGCGCCCAACAATAAAGGGATTAAATGATCTTGGCACTAAGTTCAAAGGATTTCTATACGCGGGTCTCATGATAGAACGCGGTTCGAATGAGCCATATGTCTTAGAATTTAATGTAAGGATGGGAGATCCGGAATGTCAGTCAATATTATCTAGAATGGAATCTAATTTCTTAATTTATTTAGAGGCGGCCGTTGATGAAATGCTCGATTCTATGCCCCCTATTAAATGGAATGACAAACATTCTGTCTGTATAGTCATGGCTTCAAAAGGATATCCAGAAAAGTATCAAACTGGAAAAGTCATTCATGGATTAGAATCGGATTTCGGTCCTAATACGCATATATTCCACTCAGGGACTAAAAAAAATTCAATGGGAAAAATAGTTACAAATAGTGGTAGAGTACTATCAGTTACCTCGTTAGATGATACACTCGAGGGGGCTATGAGTAAAGGATATTCAGCTGCATCCACAATACACTGGGGAGAAAATGAAGAATACTATAGGCGAGACATCGCATTAAAGGGCATTAAATATTCAAAAAACAAATAGTTAAGATTCCAATACGAATAAAGTCAGTTATGGCTTTTTACATTAAAACTGTAGAGGGATTAAATACATGTCTTCCACTCTCAGTGATCAATAGATCTATTTTTTGATCATAGGAATATACAGGGATATGACTTTTTATAAATTGAAAATCAAATGCCAGACCAATACATTTTAAAAATTTTTTATTAGACATGTATCTATCATAATAACCATAACCATAGCCAACCCTGTAGCCGTAGTTATCAAATACAATTCCGGGAATAATCAAAATATCAATGAAATCTACACTCAAGCTTTTTAACTTTGGCTCTTTTATTCCAAATTTATTAATGTCAAACATATGTTTATCAAAATCTTTTTGTTCAACAATTTGATATCGAAGATCATGAGATACAATCCGTGGTAACAGTAAAATCATCCCTAAATTTAGGACATGCGTGATTATACGCGAAGTTTCAACTTCTGAGCCAATGGGAAGATAAAGCCCAATAGATTTTGCTTTAGTAAATTCTGGATCTCTTATGAGGTTTTCTTGAATTAATTTACTTTTGCTGGAAATTTCATCTAGATTCATAGAATTTCTTTTATGAAGAATCTCCTTTCTTAAAATTGATTTTTGTTCCTGATTTCTAAATTTCATTGTTCTAATTATTGTAATTTCTATACGAAATAGTTGCAGCTAGTACCGTGTTTTTCAATAGCATTGTAACTGTCATTGGTCCTACTCCACCAGGAACAGGAGTTATGTAAGATGCTTTTTCTGAAACGGCTTGAAAATCTACATCACCTTGAATTTTTCCATTCGTTCTCGATATTCCGACGTCAAAGATTATAACGCCATCTCTGACCATATTGTTTTTGAGAGTAAATTTCTTACGATCTCCTACAGCAGTAATGATACAATCAAAGTTTCTTAATTTATCTTCCAAATTTCTTGATTTTGAATGGAAAAAAGTTACGGTGGCATCACGATTCATTAGTAATATACCTAAGGGCTTTCCAACCAAGTTACTTCTATTTATGATTGCTACATCCATGCCATTAACTTTAATGTTGTAAAAGTCTATTAATTGCAAAATGCCTAAGGGAGTACATGGTATGAGCTTGGGGGTCCCCTCAAAAAGAAGGCCTAAATTATAAGATGTTAGACCATCTACGTCTTTCTCGTAGTTTACCACATTAGTGATAGATGATTCAATATGATGGGGCAATGGGAGTTGGACAAGTATTCCATGAACACTATTATCTTTATTTAATTCATTTATCGTGCTCACCAGCTTCTCCTGCTCTATATTTTCCGGCAGCTTGAAATCTCTTGTTAATATTCCGACTTTACTCGCCGCGGTTTGTTTATTCTTAACGTATGTAGCTGATGCGTGATTATCTCCGACTAAAATAGTAGCTAAGCAAGGTCGAATTCCCTTATTGATTAAGACTGACACTTCTTTTCTTATTGTCTGTTTTATTTGTTCAGAGACTAGGATTCCATCTATTAATTTACTCAAATATTTTAAAAAAAAACAACGTCATTTTTTTGCTTTACTGTATTTCAAATGCATTATTTATGATCATTATAAAGTAACGATTACCCTTCTACCTTTAACAACTAACTTATCTTCAGAAAAGAGCTTAATGCAATAAGGATACAAAATATGCTCTTGTTGAAGTATCCTTTCTGATAGAGTTTCATAGGTATCACTATCTAACACTGGCACCTGTTTCTGTGCAATAATTGGACCAGAATCTAATCCTTCATCAACGAAATGAACGGTACATCCTGTTACTTTTACTCCATAATCATATGCTTTTTTTTGGGAATTAAGTCCTGGAAACGAGGGAAGAAGTGATGGGTGTATATTCATGATCCTCATTTTGTATTTTACTACAAATTCTGGACTCAATAGACGCATATATCCAGCCAAACACACAAGTCCATTTTCTGGATTTACATCGTATTTTTGTAATATGCTTACTAACTCTTTGTCGTAGTCCCAACCCTTTAACTCCATTGAAACTATCTTTGTAGGTATTCCAAGGGCTGAAGCCTTTTTTAGGCCTTCTGCTTCTGGTTTGCTGGAGATTACTACTTTGGGACATACGTTAGTTACTCCACTTTTCAAAAAATTCAAGATTGATTCCATATTGCTACCTCTGCCGGAAATCAAAATTCCAAGGTTAATCAAATGTCCTATTGTGAATACTTGATATTCTTAAATGTAGTGAATTACCTGAAGAATCAGTAATGAAAATAATTATCATTATTAATTAAACTGATTTATTTTTTTTTTTGGATTACCAATGTGTTACTGTCAAGGGATCCTGTATCAAGCTGTAACCGAAGAGTCCAGAGGGAAAAGTGTTAGGCCAGGCAAATGTAAGAATGAACCATTCATTGGTATACCCCTTAGGAACGAAAGGGATAATGAAATTTATCTCAAATACATTGAGTCCTCATCTTGTGTGACTGTACCTAAATTTATCAAGTTTAATTAATTCATGATATGAACCAAATTGTGATGTATCAGCCGTATCTAACAAAGAAGCAACTTCTTTCACTTCTCCATCAAAAACTTTAATGATCCCATAGACCGAATTTCTCTGTGCTGGAACCCTTCCTGCGGACGTTATTATAGATCTAATTTCCATTGGTTTCATAACTTGTCCAAACTCCGATCCTGCAGACGTGGAAATGCTTTCATTTATTAAAGTGCCACCAAAGTCATTTACTCCGGCTCCAAGAAGGACTTGGGACATTTTTACACCTTCCTTGACCCAAGAGACTTGGATATTATTAATATAATTGTTGAGCATTATCCGTGAAATTGCATGCATTTTTACTACCTCGTTTCCGGTTGGACCGGGTGAAATGCCTCTAACGAGGTTATTATTGTACATTGGAGCTTCTTTGTGAACAAAACTTAATGGCACAAACTCTGTAAACCCATTTGTCTGTTTTTGAATCGATCTTATCAATTCTAAATGTTTGGCCTTATTTTCAGCTGTTTCAACATGCCCATACATTATAGTCGATGTGGTAGGAATTTTCAGGCGATGAGCTGATTTAATCACATTAATCCAATCTGTTACAGAGATTCTACCAGGCGAGATCAAATCCCTTAAATCCTGATCAAGGATCTCTGCTGCTGTGCCAGGTAAACTACCCAGTCCTGCTTCTTTCAACAGACTCAAGTATTCCCTAATAGATAGTCCTGATCTATGGCAGCCATACAAAATTTCTTCAGGGGAAAAAGCATGAATGTGTATATTTGGCAACTCTTTTTTTATTGCCTTACAAATATCAACATACAAGAAACCATCCATCTTTGGAGGTAATCCTGCCTGAATACAAACTTCAGTTGCGCCTAATTTCCATGCCTCTTTTGCTCTTCTCACAACTTCTGATATTGGAAGAAAATAGCTCTCCTCATTTCTAAAATCTCTACTGTACGCACAAAAACCACATCTTTTTATGCAGACATTGGTAAAATTGATATTTCTGTTTATTACATAGGTTACTTTGTTACCAACGCTTTTTTTCCTCAACAAATCAGCTACCATTGCAATCATCATCGTCTCGGTGCCTTTGGCATTAAACAATTCAATGGTCTGTTTTATAGAAATATCTTTGGAATCAAGTGACTGATTTAATATGTCTGAGACAACCGGATCAATTTCCTTCATCAAGGATTCAAGTATCAATTTAATTCCTCCTTGACCAATCCGTTAATGTCAGACAGTGGACTGATATATTTCCAAAGATTCTCTGGAACGAAATCTCTTTTGTGCAAAAGATATTCTGGATAAATTGGAAGTCTTCCTCTAAACATATAACCTGCCTTTTCAGTAGCGTATTTAACATCTATAATATCAGGCCATGGGGACTCCGGATTTACAAAATCAATTGTTAATGGAGATATGCCACCCCAATCATTGATTCCTGCATTGATATATGTGGAATAAAGTCTAGGACTAAGATTAGGTGGAACTTGAATGTTCATATGCGGCATAATGATTCTTGCTAAAGCTATTGTGAGCAAAAATAATTCATGTGATGCTGGCAAAAAGTTTCCCATTTTAGTATTATACTTGGGTACGTGGTTTTGCATAATTATCTCTTGAATATTACCATATT